>JBFWJB010000162.1:0-6944 GCA_050253435.1 Rhodospirillaceae bacterium | reverse complement strand
CGTCTCGGTGTAGGAGAGCAGGTCGGACATGCTCTCGCGCACCACCTCGGTCAGGTGTGTGGTGATCACCGTCGGCGGGTCGACCACGGTGTAGCCGCGGAACATCGCCTCCTCGCGGTGGCCCATGTCCACCCACATCGCGGGCAGCCCGAAGGTCGGCTCGGTGGTCTTCTCGCCGGGGAGCGTGATCTCGTCGCCGCGCGGGTCCATCACCAAGAGCATGTTGGGGCGCAGATCGCCGTGCCCGGCCTCCACGTCCTTGACGTAGATGACGTACTGGTTGGCGGCGAGCTGCATGTTGTCCTGGATGCGCACCGAGGGCATGACGAAGCCCATCTCGGTGGCGAGCGCGCGCCTGAGCGCGCGGATCTGGTCGGTGAGGCGGTAGTTGCCGGTCTCGTTGATCAGCGACAGCAGGCCGTAGCCGAGCTCCAGGCGCACGTTGTCGATCTTGAGCGCGGTCGAGATCGGCTCCTCGGCGGGCGGCGGCGCCTGGCGGGTCTTGGCCTGGACCTCGGCGGCCTCGGCGGCCTCTCGGCGGCTCTGCGCGCGGCCGACGAAATAGGCGGCGGCGCCCGAGGCGACGGACAGCAGCATGAACGGCAGCAGCGGCGTGCCGGGCAAGAGCGCCAGCGCGCCGGCGAGCGCGGAGGACAGCCCCAGCGCCTTCGGGGTGCTGCCCATCTGGGCGAACAGCGCCTTGTCGGTGCTTTCGGTGAGGCCGCCCTTCGAGACCATCACGCCCGCGGCGACGGAGACGATGAGCGCGGGGATCTGCGACACCAGGCCGTCGCCGACGGTCAGCCGGGTGTAGGTGTCGGCGGCCTTGGAAAAGGGCAGCCCGCCCTGCGCCATGCCGATGATCATGCCGCCGACGATGTTGATGCCGGTGATCAGAAGTCCGGCGATGGCGTCGCCGCGCACGAACTTCGAGGCGCCGTCCATGGCGCCGAAGAAGGCGCTTTCCTCGGCCAGGGTCTCGCGGCGCTTGCGCGCCTCCATCTCGTCGATCAGCCCGGCGGACAGGTCGGCGTCGATCGCCATCTGCTTGCCGGGCAGGGCGTCCAGGGTGAAGCGGGCGGACACCTCGGCGATGCGCCCCGAACCCTTGGTGATGACCACGAAGTTGACGATCACCAGGATGATGAAGACGATCACCCCGATGACGAAGTTGCCGCCCATGATGAAGCCGCCGAAGGCCTGAATCACCTTGCCCGCGGCGGCGGTGCCCATGTGCCCGTCGGCGAGGATGAGGCGGGTGGAGGCAAGGTTGAGCGACAGGCGCATCAGGGTGCCGATCAGCAGCACCAGGGGAAAGGACGAAAACTCCACCGGCTTCTCGATGAAGATGGCGACCATCAGCACCAGCACCGAGAAGGTGATCGACATGGCGAGCGCGATGTCGAGCAGCCACGGCGGCAGCGGCAAAATCAGGACGACGAGGATCAGCACCACGCCGATGGCGAAGCCGAGATCGCCGCGTTTCAGCATGCCGCCCAGGCGGCCGAGCAGCTTGGCCCCGAAGTCGCCGCCGAAACGGGAGACTCCTTCGGCGGGTTGCGCCGCGGTTTCGGCCGGCAGCCTGGTTTCGCCCTTTTCCGCCATCGCGCTTACGGACCCGCGGCCTCGCCCTCACCGGGCGCAGGGACCGCATGGCCTTCCTCGATGTACTGGCGCAGCTTGTTGCGCAGGGTGCGGATGGAAATGCCGAGGATGTGCGCCGCGTGGGTGCGGTTGCCCACGGTGTGCTTCAGGGTGTCGATGATCAGGTCGCGCTCCACGTCGGCGACGGTGCGCCCGACCAGGGAGCCGGTGCCGCCTTCCTCCGCGGCGTCGTCCGCGTCCTGCAGCAGGAGAATCTGCTCCGGCCCGATTTCGTCGCCGGTGGCCAGCAGCACGGCGCGGTGCAGGGTGTTTTCCAGCTCGCGCACGTTGCCCGGCCAGACGTGGCGCGAAAGCTCCTCCCGCGCCGCGGCGGAAAGCGGGCGGAACGGCAGGCCGTTGGCCTCCGCGTATTTCTTTACGAAGTGCTCGGCGAGCAACGGAATGTCCGCCTTGCGCTCGCGCAGGGGCGGCAGCAGCAGGTTGAGCACGTTCAGGCGGAAGTAGAGGTCCTCGCGGAAGCGCCCGGCCTTGACCTCCGCCTTCAAGTCGCGGTTGGAGGTGGCGATGATGCGGGTGTCCACCTTCACCGGCTTGGTGCCGCCCAGGCGGTCGATTTCCTTTTCCTGGATGGCGCGCAGAAGCTTGGCCTGCAGGCGGGTGTCCATCTCGGAGATTTCGTCGAGCAGAAGCGTGCCGCCCGAGGCCTCTTCGAAACGGCCGACGCGGCGCGCCACCGCGCCGGTGAACGCCCCCTTCTCATAGCCGAAAAGCTCGGACTCCAGCAGATTCTCGGGAATCGCGGCGCAGTTGACGGCGACGAAGCGGGCGGTGGCGCGGCGGCTTTTGGCGTGGATGAAGCGGGCGATCACCTCCTTGCCGGTGCCGGACTCGCCGGTGACCAGAATGCTCGCCTCGCTGGGCGCGACCTGGGCGGCAAGCTTGACGATGCGGTCCATGCGCGGGTCGGCGTAGAGCAGCGCGTGGCTCTCTTCGGCGATCGCCTCCAGCACCGCGGCGATCATCTCCGCATCCGGCGGCAGGGGGATGTATTCCTTCGCGCCCGCCTGGATGGCGCGCACCGCGGCCTTGGCGTCGGTCTCGGTGCCGCAGGCGACCACCGGCACGCCGATGCGCTCCGCCTCCAGGCTCGCCATGAAGGAGACGATGTCGAGGCGCACGTCGAACATCACCACGTCGGCGCCCTTGCCGGCGCGCAGCACCTCGAGCCCCGCCTCGGGGGTGTCGGCCTGCAGCACCGCGGCGCCGCGCGCCACCGCGATGCGGCTGGCGGCCCCGATCTGATTGCTCAGCGATCCGACGATCAACAGGCGCATGGTGGAGCCTTCTCCCCTCAGTCGTAGAAGCGGATGCGCTTGGCGGGCGGCATCAGGCTGTTGAGCAGCATCTCCAGACGGCGGGGGTTCTCCTGCCGTCCGATCGAGCCGGTGGTGACCAGGGTGAGCTGGCCGATCAGCGCCTCCTCGGCGGAATTGCGTTCGAGCTTGGAGGCGAGCGGGTTCAGGACCATGTGCGCCAGCACCGCGCCGTAGAAGGTGGTGAGCAGCGCCACCGCCATCGCCGGGCCGATCGCCGCGGGGTCGGAAAGCCGGCCGAGCATCTGCACCAGGCCGATCAGGGTGCCGATCAGCCCCATCGCCGGGGCGATTTCCGCGGCGCGGCGCAGCACCGAGGCGGACTTGCGGTGGCGGCCGAGCATGGCGCCGAGCTCGCGGCGGATGACGTCTTCCACGTCCTCGACCTTGAGGCCGTCCACCACCATGGTCAGGCCCTTCTGCAGCATCGGGTCGGCGATCTCGCCGCGGGACAGCGGCGCCTGCAGCGAGAGCAGTCCGCCCCGGCGCGCGCCGTCGGCGATGCGCAGGAATTCCAGCGCGGTGGCCGAGGGGTCGCGCCGCTGGTAGGAGACGGTGCGCAGAATGGCGAGCACGGTGACGCCCATGTCGGTGACGGTGAAGCTCGCCATGGTCAGCATCGTGGTGCCGCCGAAGACGATGAGCATGGAAGGCACGTCGAGGAAGGCCTGCGGCGCGCCGCCGAGGTAGAGCGCGGCGGCGACGAGCCCGAGCGCGCCGACCAGACCCAACAGGGTCGCCGGATCGAACGCGTTGCCCACGCCCCCCCTGCCGTCGCGGTCCTCGCTCATGAATGGCCCCTCGCCCGCCATGCTTCAGGTACGCTCGCTCTTGATGATTTCGGTCATCGTCACGCCGAGGCGGTTTTCCACCACCACCACCTCGCCGCGCGCCACCAGCCGGTCGTTGACGTAGATGTCGATCGCCTCGCCGACCTTGCGGTCGAGCTCCACCACCGCGCCGCGGCCGAGCTTGAGAAGCTGGCTCACCTGCATCGAGGACTTGCCGAGCACCGCGGACACCCGCACCGGAATGTCGTAGACCGCCTCCAGGTCGGCGGCGGAGCGCGGCTTGTCCATGTCGGCGAACTCGTTGGGCTCGTCGGCGGCGGCATCCGCGGCGGGCGGCGGCGCGCCGCCGTTCAGTTCGTTGAGCTCCAGATCGTCGTCTGCCATCGTCGTCTCCTCACTCGGCCTCGGCGGAGGCCGCGCCGGCGGTCCCCTCCGGCGGGGACCCCGGCTCCGGCGCGCGTTCCGAGTTTCGCGCTACGATATCCTGAATCCGTTGAAAAAGCGTATCCACATCGCGTTCCGCGCCGCCGTTATCCCATTCCAGGCGGCAATCCGCCGGGCCGACCGCGGCATCGGACATCACCACCACCATGCCGTCGAAACCGCGGTCGCGGGCCAGCGGCTCGATGCGGCTGCGCAGTTCGTCCGCGTTCTCCGGCGCGACGCGCAAGATCAGGCGCGGCTCGTTGAGGAGATGCGGCAGGCAGGCGGAAACCAGCCGCTCCACCTCGGCGACGCCGTGCTCCTGCGCCATCCGCGGCAGCAGCTTCTTCACCACCGCCACCGCCAGCGCAGCGGCCATGCGGTGGGTCTCGGCGTTGGCCGCGTCCTGGCGGCCGCGCAGGGTCTCCATCTGGTCGGCGATGGATTCCAGCGCCAGCACCTGGAAGTGCAGGGCGGACTCCTCGGCGTCCTTCAGGCCCTGGGCATGGCCGAGCACGCGGGCCTCCTCGCGCGCGGTCTCCAGGTCCTCCTCGGAGAACAGCGGCGGCGGCGGCGGCGGTTCGGCCTCGGCCTCTTCCACCTGGCCGTCCACCACATGGTCGGGCACGGCGCGCGCCGGCGGCGGCGCGCCGAAATCGTAGGAGAAGAGAAAACGGCGCACCGCCTCCTCCGCCTCGGCCTCGTCGTCGAGGCTGTCGAATGCGTGGAAGGCGCTGTCGCGTTTGGAGAACTTCGTCGCCATGCCTGCCTTTCCGTGATGCCGCGGCGTCGCCGCGCGCGGCTCAGTACACCAGTTCGTCTTCTTCGCGGCCTTCCGAGATGACGATCTGGCCGGAGTTCGCGAGTTCCTTCGCCAGGGTGACGATGAGGGCCTGCGCCTCGTCCACCTCGCGCAGCCGCACCGGCCCCATCGCCTCCATGTCCTCGCGCAGCATCTTGCCCGCGCGCTCGGACATGTTCTTGAAGAACATTTCCTTGATCGGGTCGGAAGCGCCCTTGAGGGCGAGCGCCAGCTTGTCCTTCTCGACATGGCGCAGCAACGTCTGCACGCCCTGCGCATCGAGCCGCACCAGGTCCTCGAAGGTGAACATCAGGGCCTTGATGCGCTCGGCGGATTCGCGGTTGCGCTCCTCCAGGGCCGACATGAAGCGGTTTTCCGAGTTGCGGTCGAGGTTGTTGAAGATGTCGGCGATGAGTTCGTGGGAATCGCGGCGGTTGGTCCGCGCGAGGTTGCTCATGAACTCGGTCCGCAGGGTCTTTTCCACGCCGTCCAGAACCTCCTTCTGCACCGACTCCATACGCAGCATGCGCATGATCACTTCCATCGAGAAGTTTTCCGGCAACAGCGCCAGCACCCGCGCCGCGTGGTCCACCTTGATCTTGGAGAGCACCACCGCCACCGTCTGCGGGTATTCGTTCTTGAAGTAGTTGGCCAGCACCTGCTCGTTGACGTTGCCCAGCTTGTCCCACATCGTGCGCCCGGCGGGGCCGCGGATTTCCTCCATGATGTTGGCGACGCGGTCCTTCGGCAGCGCCTTCATCAGCAGGCGTTCGGTGCTTTCGTAGGTGCCGACCAGCGAGCCGGTGGCGGAGATCGCATCGGCGAACTCGATGAACAGGCGCTCCACCAGGGCGGCGTTGACGGTGCCGAGCGCCGCCATCACCTGGGATATCTCCTTGATCTCCTCGTCGTCCATCAGCGAGAACAGGCGCGCCGAATGCTCCTCGCCCAGGGAAAGCAGGAACAAGGCCGCCTTCTGCGGTCCGGTCAGGCTGCGGTAGTCTTCCTTTGCTCGCGCCACGGCGTTGCGGTCTCCGTTTCAGATGCCTCAGGTTTCCTGATACATCCAGTTGCGCACGATGCTCAAGGCTTCCTCCGGGTGCTTCTGCACGATCTCGCCGATCTTGCGCAGCGACGACGCCTTCACCCGGCCCTCCACCTTGTCGATGTCGATGAGTTCCTCGACCTCCATGTCCTCCTCCTCGTCGGAGGGCACCATGGAGCCCGAGGGCGCGGCGAGCTGCGGCGCCGTCTGCTCGGTGATGAGCTGGCGGCTCGCCTGCTCCGAAGGCGTGGGCAGGCTTTCGAAGGCGCGGGTGACCAGCGGCCGGACGATCAGGAGGATGACCAGGATCGCCACCACGGCGACGCCCAGGCCCTCGGCCATGCGCATGATCTCGGCCTTGGTGAAGCCCAGGAACATCGGCTGCTCGGCGGGGCCGAAGGTGTCGGCGGCAGCCTGGAAGCGCATGTTGATGACGTCCACCTGGTCGCCGCGCGCCGCGTCGAAGCCGACGGCGGAGCGCACCAGGGAAGCGATCTTGTCCATCTCCTCCGGACTGCGGTCGGCATAGGTGGTGGTGCCGTCCGGATTGGTGGTGGTGATGCCGTCCACCAGCACCGCGACGGACAGGCGCTTCACCACGCCGGTGTCGCGCACCGAGTTGGAGACCTTTTTGGTGATCTCGTAGTTGGTGGTTTCCACCGTGCGCTGGTTCGAGCTGGTGGCGCGGCCGTTATCGGGGCCGAGGTTGCTGTCCGGCAGGTTCTGCTGCACCGAAACCGCGTCGCTCTGCTTCTCGTCGGTCTGCGCCTGCTCGTTCTCGGAAACCGTGGAGCGCACCACCTGGCCGTCCGGGTCGTAGGTCTCCTGGTTGGTGACGACGCGGGCGAAGTCCATCTCGATGCTCACCTCGGCGCGCACCTTGCCGGGGCCGAGGCTGCGGGCGA
>JBFWJB010000161.1:0-6944 GCA_050253435.1 Rhodospirillaceae bacterium | reverse complement strand
GGCGCAGCGCGCCGTCCAGGCGGTAGCCGTCGCCGCCGGTCAGGTCTTCCGGCCCGTTGATCTTGCGGATGCTGGGCAGGCTCATATCAGGTTCGCTCCAGAATGTTTCGACGTTCTTGGTGTCGTTTTGCCCGTCTTCTAGTCGCCTCCGTCCGCCGCATCAAGAAAAAGCGCCATGCCGTAAGCGCAAACCGGAGTCGCCGCAGCGTGCAACGCCGCGTCATTGAGAATATTCAAGAAAACATCCTGATATCGTCTATACAAATAAGTATATGACCTGCATAGTTACAGAAAACCACCATGACGGGCAAAAGCGACGATCAGGCCATATTCAAGACCAGATCAGTCCCCATCCGCCGCAGACTACCCCTACTCCGCGATGAATATTTTGTTGCATGCGTTGGGGTCGATTGACGCGCCCGGCAAAGCCCTGCATCAATCGTCCGGCGAAACCCAAAAGCGCCCACGCCGCTGCGCCGATTTCGCCAGCAAGGGGGAAAGTCATGGTGAGCCTGTTCGGTCGCAGGCGCACGTCCCATTCGTTCGCCGAGGACCAAGAGACATCCGCCGCCGAGGAGACCCCTTCCCCGGCCGCCCCGCAGACTGCAACCGGCAGCGCCGACCCGACGGGACCGCTGCCGGCGTTGTGGCGCGCCCGCCTGGACAGCCTGACCCACGCCTTCCAGCCGGTGGTCAACATCCATTCCGGCCACACCTACGGCCTCGAAGCGCTGCTGCGCGGCATGGAGGCGCACGGCTTCGACAGCGCCTCCGCGCTGCTCGACGCGGCGCACGCCGACGGCGTGCTGGCGGCGGTGGAATGCACGCTGAAGGAACGCGCCATCCGCACCTATGCGCAGTGGGCGTTCTGCCACGACCGCAAGCTCTTCATCAACATCGACCCCCGGGTTTTCGAGGATGCGGGCGGCGCCGGACTGCCGCGCGCGCGCGACGTCATCGCGGCGTGCGGCCTGGCCGAATCCGCGGTGATTCTCGACGTCTCCGAACGCGCCCGGCTCGGCGGCTTTCTGCGCGAGTTCCGCATCGAGCGGCAGGTGCGGCGCTCCTCCCTGCGCTACGCCATCGACGACTTCGGCGCCGGGCTCGGCAGTCTGCAGACGCTTTACGGCGCGGAGCCGGACTTCATCAAGGTGGACCGGGCGTTGCTCGGCGGCGTCGCCGACGACGCCCGCAAGAAGATCTTCTTCTCCCACATCGTCAGCATCGCACACCTCCTCGGGGTGATGGTGGTGGCCGAGGGCGTGGAGAGCGAGGCCGAATACTTCGCCTGCAAGGAGGTAGGCTGCGACCTCATCCAGGGCTTCGTGGTCTGCCCGCCTTTGGGCGACGTCGCCGAGGCGGCGCGCGACTACCCCGAGGTGCGCGAGCTTTCCCGCCGCGACCGCCGCCAAACCCGCAGCGACGAGCGCATCCTGATGGAGCGCATGGAAGCGATCGAGCCCCTGCGCCTGGACACCCGCATGCTGGAGGTGTTCGAGCGCTTCCGCTCCGAGAAATCGCGCACCTTCTTTCCCGTCGTCGATGCGGCGGGCGAGCCGCGCGGCGTCATCCGCGAGGGCGACCTCAAGGAATACACCTACTCGCAGTTCGGCCGCGACCTGATGACCAACCGCGCCTACGGCCGCTCGCTCGACCAGTTCGTCACCCCCTGCCCGGTGGCGGCGCTCAACCTTCCGGCGGAGCGCATCCTTGAAATCTTCTCCGGCAGCAGCGACGCCGAAGGGCTGATCATCGTCGATTCCGCCGCGAAGTACGCGGGCTTCCTCTCCGCCAACGCGCTTCTGCGGGTGATCAACGACAAGAACCTCACCATCGCGCGCGACCAGAACCCGCTCTCCCGCCTGCCCGGCAACACGGTGATCCACGAGTTCCTCTCCGAGTGCCTGGGCGATGCCGGCTGCGAGCACGTGATGGTCTATTACGACTTCGACAACTTCAAACCCTTCAACGACCACTACGGCTTCCGCCAGGGCGACCGCGCGATCCAGGCTTTCGCCGACGTGCTGCGCCGCCTGTTCGACAAGCCGGAGGACTTCATCGCCCACATCGGCGGCGACGACTTCGTCTCCGGGCGCAAGGCGGTGGACGATTTCAACGCCCTCCTCGCCGAGGTCGCGCGCGCGGTGGAAACCTTCCGCGACGAGGTGGCGGCCTACTACGACGACGCGGCGCGGGAAAAGGGCTTCATCACCGTGCTCGACCGCTACGGCACCGAGCGCGCGTTTCCGCTGCTCACCGTCAGCGCCGCGGTGGTGCGCATCCGCGCCGACAGCCTCCAGCGCGACGAGGACCACCTGAGCCCCCTGATCGCCGGGCTGAAGAAAATCGCCAAGGCCGATCCGAGCCACATCGCCATCGGCGTTCTGCCGTGACCGCCGCGCGCAGAGTCGACATCGCCCGAGAGGCGTATTAGGGTCTGCCCATGTCCCGTGCGGCGCGGCGGCCATCGGCCCGGCGGCGGCGCATCGGGCGCAAGGCAACGGATGACCTGCCCATGAGCACCCCTGCGGCGGAGACTTCCGCCCCGTTCGATCCGGGCGCTTATGCCCGCCTGTTCGATGCGTCGGAAGACGCCGTCGCGGTGTTCCTTCGGGATCTGCGCATCGCCTACGCCAACCCGGCGTTCACCTCCATCCTGACGGTGCGTCCGGGCGAAACCCTCTCCGACCGGCTGGGACCGCTTGCCGACGTCTACGACGCCCCGGTGCTGCGCGTCGCGCAAGGCGGCACGCCGATGCGCGCCATCCACCACGTTCCCTCGTCCGCGGGCGGGCGCATCCTGCTCGGCAGCTATACCCCGGTGCGCGACGCCGCGGGCGGCACCGCCGCGGTGCTGTTCACCGCCCACGACCTGCCCGGCTGGTCCGAGGTGGAGGACTCCGAGGAAGCCACGTCCGGACTCGCCGTGTTCGACGCCAACCTCATGCTGCAGCGCTGCAACGACACCCTGCGCCGTCTCTCTTCCGCCGCGCTCTCCCCCGGCATGCCGCTCGCCGAAGTGCTCGCCGCCGCCACCGGCGCGCCGCCGGACGACCCGGGCAAGGTACGCGCCATCCTCCGCCACCTGCGCAAGCGCGGCAGCCGCCCTTTCGACTTCCATGCCGATAACCGCCGCAAGCTGCAGTTCAGCATGCACTCCACCACCGACGGCGAGCACATCCTGCGCGTCGCCGACGTCACCCGCACCCGCATGATGCAGGCCCGCGCCGACCGCCAGACCGCGCTGCTGCGCCTCCTCGGCGAAACCGCGGAGACCGCGGGCGGCAACTCCGCCCAGGCCTTTCCGCGCTTCCTCGACGGCCTGGTGCGGCTCGCCGGGTGCCACGCCGGAATGATCGCCGAACTCGCGCCGATGGCGAAGGGGGCGGAACCGCGGCTGGTTCCCGTCGCCGCCAGCGGCCCGTGGAACGCCCCGCCGCCGCCGATGCCGCCGCTCCTGCGCCGCGCGCTGACCGAGCGCCGCGCGGTGCGCGACGACGTCCCGGACGACGCCCCCGGCCTCGGCCACAGCCTGGTGCTTCCGGTTGCGGCGCGCGGGCGGATTCTCGGAGTGATTGCGCTCTCCGACCGTCCGGCGCGCTTCGACGATGCGCTCGTCGCCACGCTGGAAATGGCGCTTTCCACCGCCGCCGCCCTGTTTTCCCTGCACACCGCCGAGCGCCACCGCCGCCAGACCACGCGCGACCTGCGCGCCAGCCAGGAACGCGTCCGCACGATCTTCGACAACATCCAGGAAGGCGTGGTCATCGCCGCCGAGAACGGCGCGATCATCGGCTTCAACGCCGCGGCGGAACACCTGTTCGACCACACGCTGGAAAGCGTGCTGGGGCGCAACGCCGCGCTGCTCGTGGTGGCGGACGGCGAAGGCCCCTCTCCCTTCACCACCGAAACCCAGGGCGGCCGCCGCGAAATCCTCGCGGCGAAGAAGGACGGCCAGACCTTCCCGGCGGAAATCTCGGTGAGCCGACTCGTCTCGGAGAAGGACGACCTCTACATCGCCATCGTCCAGGACATCTCGGAGCGCAAGCGCATCGCGCGCATCCAGTCGGAGCTCGTCTCCACCGTCGGCCACGACCTGCGCACGCCGCTTACCAGCATCTTGGGCGCGCTGCGCCTGGTCAACGGCGGCAGCCTGCCGCCGGACCGGGAAAAGGACCTGCTCGCCATCGCCGAGCGCAACGGGCGGCGGCTGATGCGCCTGATCACCGACCTCCTCGACCTCGAACGCATCAACGCCGGGATGATCGCCTTCAACCCCGGCCCCACCGACCTCGGCATGGTGCTGCGTCAGAGCATCGAAAGCCACCGTCTGCTCTCCGAGGCGAAGAACCTCAGCATCGCCTGGAGCCTGCCCCCCGGCCCGCTGTGGGTGCACGGCGACGCCGACCGCCTGTCGCAGATCGCGGTCAACATCTTCGGCAACGCGGTGCGCTTCTCGCCGCAGGGCGGCGTCATCGCCATCCGCGCGCACGATGAAAACGGCTTCATCCGCATCGAATTCAGCGACCAGGGGCCGGGCATTCCGGAGGAGTTCCTGCCGGTGATGTTCGACCGCTTCCAGCAGGTCGCCAACCGTATCCGCAAGGCGGGCAGCGACCCCACGGAAGGCTCGGGACTGGGCCTCAGCATCGTGCGCGCCCTGATCTCCCTGCACGGCGGGCGGGTCGGCGCTGTCTCCAAGCCCGGCGAGGGCGCCACGGTGTTCTTCGAACTGCCGAGCGAGACGCCGGAAGTGTGATTTATCCCTTTGCCATCGCTTGCATCTTCGTTAATCTGCGGAACGCGTCCGCTGCATCGGCGGCGGCGCCCTGCCGGCATTTTTCCGGCGCTTTGACGGGATTGACCGCGCTGTGTCGTATACGGTTCTCATCGCAGACGATCACGAGCTGTTTCGTGACGGCCTGAAAATGGTTTTGCAACACCTTGCCCCAGGCACCCGCTGCCTGACCGCGGGCGACCACCGCGAGGCCCTGGACATCGCGCGGGCGACGCCGAACCTCGACCTCGTGCTCCTCGATATCCGCATGCCCGGCATCACCTGGGAGGAAGCCCTGCGCACCCTGCGCAGCGAGCGCCCCGAGGTGCCGGTGGTCATCCTCTCCGCTCTCGTCGACCGGGCGCTGATCACCACCGCGATGCGCTCCGGCGCGCGCGGCTTCATCCCCAAAACCTCCTCCAGCTCGGTGATGATCAACGCGATCAACCTGGTGCTCTCCGGCGGCCACTACATCCCGCCCCTGGTGCTGGACGACGACACGGAGGAAACCGACCCGGCGGAAAAGGACGCGATCAACGCCGCCGCGGCGCTCACCCCGCGCCAGATGGACGTGCTGCGCCTGGTCGCCCGCGGCCTCTCCAACCGCGACATCGCGCACGCGCTCGACCTCTCCGAGGGCACGGTGAAGCTGCACGTCACCGCCATTCTCAAGGCGCTCGGCGTGCCCAACCGCACCAGCGCGGTGATCGCCGCCGCGCGCATGGGACTCACCGAGGGCGAAACCTCCTGATCCGGCCCAAAGGGGCGTTATGGTCCGGGATTTGCTTCTCCCGGGTATCGTCGCACGCAGCGTCGTATATGCGACACACATAACGCCCGCCCGGAGAAGCGCCCCATGCACCACATCCCGGATTCCGTCCTCCACGACCTGATCGCCGAAGACATCCCCTACGGCGACCTCACCACCCGCTCGCTGGCCATCGGGCCGATGCCCGGCCGCATCAGCTTCTCCGCGCGCGGCCCGATGGTCGCCTGCTGCACCGAAGAGGCGGCGCGCATCCTCGTCCTCCTCGGCTGCACTGCCGAGGTCGCCACCGCCTCGGGCCGCGACGTCGCCGCCGGAACCCTGCTGCTTTCAGGCTCCGGCCGCGCCGAGTGCCTGCTCTCCGCCTGGAAGGTGGCGCAAACCCTGATCGAATGGACCTCCGGCGTCGCCACCGCCGCACGCGCGGTGATCGCCGCCGCCCGCGCCGTGGACCCCACCGTCACCGTCGCCTGCACCCGCAAGGCGGTGCCCGGCACCCGCGCCCTCTCCGCCAAGGCGATCTGCGTCGCGGGCGCAACGCTGCACCGTTGCGGCCTTTCCGACACCATCCTGCTGTTCCCGGAACACCGCGCCTTCGGCAAGGGCGAAAACGCCCTGCGCGACCAGGTGAGCGAACTCCGCCAACGCAACCCGGAACGCGGCATCGTCGTCGAGGTCAAAACCCCGGAAGAGGCGATGACCGCCCGCGACGCCGGGGCCACCGTGCTGCAACTGGAAAAATTCCCCCCGGAAGAGGTCGCCCGCCTCGCCGCCGCCATCGCCGCCACCGACGGCCCGCAACCCGTGATCGCCGCCGCGGGCGGCATCTCGGCGGCCAACGCCGCCGCCTACGCCGGCGCGGGCGCGCGCGTCCTCGTCACCTCCTGGCCCTATACCGCCCGCCCCGCCGACGTGCAGGTGCGGATCACGGCGGCATGAAAAACGAGGCCGGGCTCTGCCCGGACCCGGCAAGGGCCTCGGGCCCTTGCATCCCATGACCTTTCGCGGACTATTTGAGCTGACTGTCCTTGTTCCCCCGGCGATTGATCCCGCCACCCGGCACCGGGCGGCGGTCGATCGCTTCCTGACACGCCACGCACGTCGTCACCCCCGGCAACGCCTTGCGCCGCGCCTCGGGAATCTCCTCCCCGCACTCGACGCAATAAATCTCCCCCGGCCCCGCAGGCAGCCGCGCCCGCGCGCTCGTCACCGCATCGGCGACGCTGTCGTCGATCTGCTCCTGCACCGCCCCATCCCGCGTCCACCCGCCGGCCATAACCCCTGCCCGACTATTCGTTGCGCCAAGACTTGAGGATAGGGAGACACGCCGCGCGTTCCAAGGGTTGGCGGTATTAACCAGGCCAGGGGCGCCGCCCCTGGACCCCGCTGGGGCCGCGGGCC
>JBFWJB010000160.1:0-6949 GCA_050253435.1 Rhodospirillaceae bacterium | reverse complement strand
TTTCAAGGGAGTTTTAAAGCGCCATGAAATATTTGGGCCGCGCCGTCATCGCTTGGGACGGCAACACTCTGGACACCCTGCCCGGTGCGACGATCGACCACGGCGGCGTGACCAACAAGGTGGTCAAAGGCAGCCACACCATCGGCAGCTGCGAAGAATTTGAGCCCGGCATTGTCGAGTGCGAGATCAACATCTCCGCCGACACCACCGAGGAAGACATCAAGAGCATCTACAACGCCACCGTTACCTTCCGCGGCGACATTGGCAAAACCTGGATGATCCGCAACGCGTTCTATACCGGCTCCATGAAGATGACGGCAGGCGAAGGCGGCAAGTGCAAGGTGGTGTTGACCGGCGATCCGGCGGAGGCGGCGTGATGGGCGACACCGTGACCATTCCTCTGCCGAAGCCGATCAAACACGGCGACGCCGAGTATTCCGCCATCACCATGCGCGAGGCAACCGTGGGCGACCAGCTGGACGTGACCAAAGAAGGCATGACGGCGGGTGAGATCGAAGTGGCCATCATCGCCAAGGTGTCGGGCGTGCCGGTGGAAGTGATCCGGAAAATCCCGCTCTCGGCCTACCGTCCCGTCCAGGCAACCTTGGCAAATTTTCCTTCCTCCCCGGCCAAGGGCTCCGGGGATACGTCCTCAGGTTCCGCCGGGCAACCGGCGTGAGCCTGGCCGAAGTGCGGGCGATGAAGGCCGGGGAGTTCCTGGCCTTCTGGCCCGACGCCGAGGCGCTTGAAGCAGAGCAACGCGGAGACTGATCGGCCCATGTCCGCCACCGCCACCCTGGCAACCAGCATCATCGTCGGTGCCTCCCTGGCTTCGGGTTTCCGCAGCACGGTCGGCGGCGCCGTGTCCGGCATCGGCGAGATCAACGGCGCGGTGGGCAAGCTGGGCGGCCTGCTGGCCGAGGTGGGCATGGCCTGGGGCGCCTTGCGCGGCATCGGCGCGGCCAAAGACCTGGCCAGCGACTTCTCCCACGAACTGGCCCAAACCGGCATCACGGCGGGCATGACCAAGGCCGAGGTGGCGGAGCTGCGCGAGCAGCTGCGCGGCCTGGCGGTGCCGGACAAGACCAACCAGACGGTGGAGGAGCTGCACCGCGGCTTTTCCTCCCTGGTGGCGGCAGGCCTGGACAACAAGCTGGCGGCGGAGGCCCTGCCCGCCATCGGACGCACCGCCACCGCCGCGCAGGCCGACATTAAGGACTTGAGCGCTACCGCCTTCGTCCTGATCGACACCCTGGGCGTGGCCCCCGGCGCGCTCTCCGCCGAGCTGGACCGCCTGGCCTTCGCCGGTAAGGCGGGCGCCTTCGAACTCAAGGACATGGCGCGGGCCTTGCCCGGCCTCGGCCCGGCGGTCAAGAACCTGGGCCTGCAAGGCAGCGAGGCGGTGGCCACCCTGGCGGCGGCCTTGCAGATGGCGAAGAAGGGCGCGGCAGACCCCGCCGAGGCCGCCAACAACATGAAGAACTTCCTGGCCAAGGCCACCGCGCCCGACACGGTGAAGCGGTTCCAGGAACACGGCGTCAACCTCAAGCGCGTGCTCAATCAGGCGATCGCCAACGGCGAAAACCCGATGGAGGCGCTGCTCGCCAAGGTCCAGCAGATGACCAAGGGCGACCCCTTCAAGCTGGGCGAACTGTTCGGCGACATGCAGGTGTTGTCGTTCCTCAAGCCGATGCTGGCGAACATGGAGGAATACAAGCGCCTCAAGGCCGAGATGATGACCAGCTCGGGCGGCACCGTGGACCGCGACTTCGCGGTGATGATGGAAGAAAACAAGGAGCTGACCAAGGGCTGGAAAACCGAGATCACCAAGCTGGGGGAAGCGGTTGGGCGCTCGCTGCTGCCGCCGCTCAACGCCTTCCTGGTGGTGACGACGCCGCTGATCGGGGTGATCGGCGACTTCGCCGACAGCAGCCCCACAACCACCGCGGCCATCGTCGCCCTGGGCGGCGCGCTGACCATCCTGCCGCCCGCGATCCGGCTGGTGACGCTGGGCTGGCGGGTGTTCACCAAGGCGCTGATGGCGAACCCTGTGGGCCTGGTGGTCGGTGCCCTGGTGATCGGCGCAACCCTGCTGATCGACCATTGGGGGACGGTGCGCGATTTCTTCGTCGGCCTGTGGGAGGCCCCCGGCGCAAAGCTGCGGGCGTTCGGCGATCTGATCCTCTCCATCTGGGACAAGGTGGCCAAACCGTTCGACGCGGTGAAGGAGTTCCTGGGCTTCGGCGGCAGCGGTGAAACCAAGGCCGCGAAGGACGAGCCGGCAACGCCCGGCGCCGGGCTGGCTGCCGCAGAAAAGCGCGGCCAGGCGCAGATGGCGCGCGCCGAGGCGCCCGCCGCTGCCGCCGTTTCCGCACCGCAGGGCCAGGCGTCCAGCACTGCGCGTCAGGTTGTGGAGGTGATCCTGTCGCTGCCCCAGGGCCTGCGGGCGGAGGTGCGCAACGCCGCCGAAGGGGTGACGGTGACGACCCGCACTGGCCCGGCGATGGTGGGGGCGAACTGATGGCGGTGGCGGCAACCCCTTACTGGCGTACCGAAATCCTCCGCCCGGCAAGTTTCCGGGGCATCGGTTTCGAGGAGCCCGACCGCCGGGGGCGCGGCGGGCGGGTGCTGGCCAAGCATCGCTTCCCCCAGGCGGAAACCGGCTTTGACGAGGACGTGGGCGGCAAGCCGCTGGCGTTCTCGGTTTCGGCCTACGTCATCGGGCGCGACTATCACACCCGGCGCGACAAGCTGCTGGCTGCGCTGCGGCAGAAGGGACCGGGCGAGTACATCGACCAGTGGGGCGGCACCTGGCAAGTCCAGGTGGATGACTTCGGCTGGGTGGAAAGCCTCGCCGAAGGCGGCATGGCGAGGTTTCACATCGAGTTCGCCGTCTACACCGAAAGCCCGCAACATACCGTCACCACCGACACCGGGTATGCCGTGGGCGCCGCCGCCACCCCGGCCAAGGCGTCGGCGGCCAGCGCCTTCTCCTCCGCCTACTCGGCGCGCGGCAACGCCTTCGTGCTGTCCCAGGCGCTGTCCGAGGGCGTGTCGCTGAAATCGTTGCTCACCGCGCTGCTCTCCAGCAACAACGCCGAGAGCTACAAGTCGTCCACCACGGTGGTGCAGACCCAAACCGTGGTCACGAACAGCGCCGTGGGCACAACCGAGGCGGTGGCCGACGCGGAAACCTACGCCGCAACCCTGGCCGAGATGATTGCGGCGTCGCTGGCCTGCCTGGAGGCGGGGTGGGTGCGCTATCTCGCGGCGATGGCGCTGCTCGACTACGGCGCGGACTTCGCCGAGATCGCGGCCACCACCACCGCGCGCCGCCAGGCCGCCGTCAACCGCGCGCTGATGATCGCCCTGGTGCGCACCCTGGCGGCGATCGAAGCCGCGCTGGCCGCCGCCGAGATCGACTTCACCGTCTATGACGACGCGGTGGCGGTGCGCCAGGCGCTGGGGGACGCCCTGGACGCGCAGATGCTGACCGCCGATGACGACACCTACGCGACGCTTTCCGCCCTGCGCGCCGCCGTGATCCGCGACGTGACCGAACGCGGCGCCAACCTCGCCAAGCTGGCCGAGGTGACGCTGTCCGCCACTCTTCCGGCGCTGGTGGTGGCCTATCAGCTCTACGGCGACGCCAGCCGCGAAGGCGACGTGATCGACCGCAACCCGTCCGTCCGTCATCCCGGCTTCGTGCCGGGCGGCGAAGCCTTGAAGGTGCCCAATGAGTAGCCCGGCCAACGAGGTGACGCTGTGGGTGGATGGGCAAGTCCATCGTGGGTGGGAGAGCGTCGGCGTCGAACTCAACCTCGACCACCTGTCGGGGGCCTTCGACCTCGGCCTATCCGCCACCTGGCTGGAAAACGCCGCGTCGGTGCCGCGCCTAGTCAAGCCGGGCATCGCCTGCAAGCTGGCGATCGACGGGGTGGCGGTGATCACCGGCGCCATCGACCGGGTGGAGGCCAGCTACGACGCCAACAGCCACGGCCTCAAGGTGGCGGGCCGCGACCGCGCGGGCGACCTGGTGGACTGCTCCGCCGAGGTGAAGGAATACCAGAACCAATCTCTGGAGGCGATCATGGCCGCCCTGGCCGCGCCCTACGGCGTCAAGGTGATCGCGCAGGGCGACACCGGCACCGCGTTCGAGCGTTTCGCGGTCAACCCCGGCGACACCGTGGGCGCGTGCTTCGACCGCCTCACCCGCCAGCGCGGCGTGCTGGCCTGGTCCGATGGCCAGGGCAACGTCATCGTGGGCCGCGTCGCCGCCGGGCGCCCAGTGGCCAGCCTGGTGCGGGGCGTCAACGTGCTGTCCGCCAGCGCCGTGAACGACGCCAGCCAGCGGTTCTCGCGCTACGTGGTCAAGGGCAACCGCGAAAGCACGGACGGCCTCACCGCCGCCGAGATCGCCGAGATCGAAGCCACCGCCACCGACTCGGGCGTTTCGCGCAACCGCACCTTGATCCTGATCCCGGAAACCCAGGGCAACACCGCCAACCTGGGCGAACGCGCCGCCTGGGAGGCTCGGGTGCGCGCCGGGCGCGGGTTTACCATCACCGCCAAGACCGTGGGCTGGTATCACGCGGGCGGCCTCTACCGCCCCGGCCAGACCGTCAGTTTCACCGACGACTGGCTGGGGTCGTCGGGCGACTTCCTGATTTCCAACGTGCGCTTCAACAAGGACATGGGCGGCACGGTGTCCACTCTCACCCTGTGCCCGCCCGCCGCCTTCGACCGCCTGGCCGAACCCGAGAAGGGGAGCGCCTGGTGATGGACATGCGCGCCTTCATGGAAGCCATCGCCGCCGCCATCGACCCGCTGACCAAGCGCGTGCGCCTGCTGGTGGGCAAGGGCACCCTGCACCTGGTGAACGACGCGCCTCAGGTGCAGACCGTCCAGGCCACCTTCCTGGCGGGCGAAACCCGCGACGATGTGGAGCGCAGCCAGGATTACGGCTTCACGTCCGTGCCCCTGCCGGGGATGCAGCCGATTGCGGTTTTCGTCGGCGGAGACCGTTCCAACGGCATCGTCCTGGCGGTGGCCGACCGTACCTATCGCCTGCGCGGCCTGGCGGGCGGCGAGGTGGCGATCTACGACGACCTGGGGCAGAAGGTCCACCTGACGCGGGCGGGCATCGTGGTGGGCGGCGCGGGCCTGCCCGTCATCGTCACCGACACGCCGAAGGTCACGCTGGATACGCCCCTGGTCCACTGCACCGGCGATCTGCTGGTGGACGGCAATGCCGACGCCAAGGGCGAGATCACCGACAGGATCGAAACCGGCGGGCGCAGTATGTCCGGGATGCGCGCCACCTTCGACACCCACGTTCACCCCGAGAACGACGAAGGCGGCCCGACCGATCCGCCCAGCGAGGCGATGTAAATGGACCTTAAAACCGCCTTCGACAGCGACGGCCTGGTGATCGACTGGACCCTTTCCGGCGGTAGTCTCGATACCGACGAAGGGCTGCAAACCGCCGTTGTCATCAGCTGGTTTACCGACGCCCGAGCGCCCGAGGGCGTGGAACTGCCGGAAGGCGCAACCGACCGGCGCGGCTGGTGGGGCGATGTGGTGGCCCCGTCCAACGTCCCCACCGACCGGCCTTGGACCACCGGCTCCCTGCTCTGGCTGCTGTCGCGGGAAAAGCAGACCGCCGAAACCGCGCGCCGGGCACGCGACTACGCCGCCGACGCGCTGGCGTGGATGACAAGCTTGGGCGTCGCCCTGTCGGTTGACGTGACCGCCGAGTGGGAGGGCGTGGGGCAACTCAACCTCACCGCCGCGATCACCAGGCCGGACGGCAGCGTGCAAACCTTCACCTACCTCTGGAGCCTGAAATGAGCCTCGACCGACCGACCCTCGCCGAACTGATCGCCGAAACCGAAAGCGAGTTCGACAGCCGCTTGCCGGGGGCGGATGCGCGGCTGCCGTCCAGCAATATCGGGGTTCTCGCCCGCGTCATCGCCGGGGTGCGGCACTCGCTGCTGGGCTTCATCGCCTGGCTGGCCACGCAACTGATCTTCGACACCGCCACCGGCGAATGGCTGGCGCGCTGGGCCAGCATCTGGGGCATCTACCGCAAGGCGGCCTCGGCGGCCATCGGTTCCGTCACCTTTACCGGCAATGACGGCGTGGTGATCCCGGCGGGCACCGTGCTGCGCCGTGCCGATGACACCCTCTACACCACCGGCGCCGAGGCGACGATTGCGGACGGCGCCGCCACGGTGGCGGTGACCGCATCGGAGCCGGGGGTTGCGGGCAACCTGGCGGAGGGCGGCAAGCTCTCCATGATTTCGCCGATTGCCGGGATCACCAGCACCGCCCTGGTGGCGGCGGGCGGCCTCACCGGCGGCGCGGAAGTGGAAAGCGATACCTCCCTGCGCGCCCGCTTCCTCACCCGCATCCGCCGCCCGCCGCACGGCGGCGCGTCCTACGACTATGAGGCGTGGGCGCTTGCGGTTTCGGGCGTCACCCGCGCCTGGCCCTACGACAAGATGCTGGGCGGCGGCACCGTGGGCGTGGCCTTCGTCTGCGACGACAATACCGACAGCATCATCCCGAACGCCGCCACGGTGGCGGCAGTGCAGGCGAAGCTGGATATCGAACATCCTATGGGGTCCGAACCCTTCGCCTTCGCTCCGGCGGCGGCGGTGCTGGATATCACCATTACCGGCCTTGACCCGGCAACCGACGCGGTGAAGGCGGCGATCCGCGCCGAGATTTTAGACCTGCTGGTGCGCGAGGCCGAGCCGGGCGGCACCATCCTGATCAGTCATATCCGCGAGGCGATCAGCCTGGCCACCGGCGAGAACGACCACGCGGTGACGGTGCCCGCCGCCGATTTCGTTCCCGAGGGCAAGGCAATCGCCATCCTCGGCACTATCACCTGGGCATAGGGGTAAGGCCATGCGCGCGACCGAAGCACAATACCTGACCCTGC
>JBFWJB010000159.1:0-7054 GCA_050253435.1 Rhodospirillaceae bacterium | reverse complement strand
GCCCGGCGGCGGCTCTTGCGAACAAGGCGAACGACACCCTAGTCTACGCGTCCGACAGCGACCTGGAGAACGTCAGCCCCTATCACAACAACATGCGCGAGGGCGTCATCCTGATGCACCACGTCTGGGACGGACTGGTGCTGCGCTCGACGGCCGACGGCAAGTACGTGCCGCTGCTCGCCACCTCGTGGAAGTGGATCGACCCCACCACTCTGGAGTTCGAGCTGCGCAAGGACGTGAAGTTCCACAACGGCGACCCCTTCACCGCCGACGACGTGGTGTTTACCGTCAACTATGTGCTGACCCCGGAAGCCAAGGTGGTGGCGAAGCAGAACGTCGGCTGGATGGCGGGCGCGGAGAAGGTCGGCCCCTACACCGTGCGCATCAAGCTGAAGCAACCCTTCCCCGCGGCGATGGAATACCTCGCCGCCGCGGTGCCGATGTATCCGGAGACCTATTTCAAGAAGGTCGGCATCGCCGGCTTCGCCAAGGCGCCGGTCGGCACCGGCCCCTACAAGATCGTTTCCGTCGCCTCCGGCCAGGGGGTGAAGATGGTGCGCAACGACGCCTACATGAAGGGCAGCCCCAAGGGCATGCCGAAGATCGGCAAGCTCGAGTTCAAAGTGATCCCCGACGGCGAATCGCGCATTGCCGAGCTGATGACCGGCGGCGTCGATTGGATCTGGCGCGTTCCCTCCGACCAGGCGGACAGCCTGCGTACCGTGCCCGAGCTTTCGGTGCTGAGCTCCGAGACGATGCGCGTCGCCTTCCTGATCTTCGAGATGCAGAGCGACGACCCGGCGATGAAGCCGTTCAAGGACGAACGGGTGCGCAAGGCGATCTCGATGTCGATCGACCGCCCGGCGATGGTGGACAACCTGGTGCGCGGCGGCAGCCGCGTGATGAACGCCGCCTGCTTCATCGAACAGGCGATGTGCGTGCAGGACACCGTCACCAAGTACGCCTACGACCCGAAGAAGGCGAAGGCGCTGCTCGCCGAAGCGGGGTATCCCAACGGCTTCGACACCCAGATGTTCGCCTACCGCGAGCGCGACTACGCGGAAGCGATGATCGGCTACCTCAAGGCGGTGGGCATCAACGCGAAGCTCAACTTCCTCAAGTACCCGGCGATGCGCGGCGAGCTGCATGCGGGCAAGGCGCCGATCACCATGAACACCTGGGGCTCGTACTCGGTCAACGACGCCTCGGCGTTCACCGGCAACTACTTCAAGGGCAGCGCGGACGACCGCTCCAAGGATCCGGAGGTGATCGCCTGGCTGAAGGAGGCCGACTCCACGGTGGACGAGGCGAAGCGGCGCAGCCTCTACGGCAAGGCGCTGGCGCGGATTTCCGAGAAGGCCTACGTCTTCCCGCTGTTTTCCTACTCCGCCAACTACGCCTTCACCAAGGACCTCTCGTTCAAGGCCTATCCCGACGAACTGCCGCGCTTCTATGCGGCGTCGTGGAAGTGACCTGAACCATGTCCGCGCCCCGGCGCTGCCGGGGCGCGGCTCTCACGCGAGGACTAGGGCATGCTGAGATTTGCTTTGCGGCGGATCGGCGTGGCGGTGTGCGTGGCTTTCACCGTCGCGGTGTTCAGCTTCTTCCTGCTGCACTTGTCGGGCGACCTCGCCACCGCGATCGCGGGGCCGGAATCGAGCGCCGAACAGATCGCGCAGATCCGTGTCGAATACGGCCTCGACCGGCCGATCATGGCGCAGTTCATCGACTGGCTGGTCCGCGCCTTGCACTTCGATTTCGGCCGTTCGTTCTATTTCCAGGATCAGGTGACCACCCTGATCGCCGGACGCCTGGGCGTCACCATGGCGCTCGGCGGCCTGGCGCTCGGCTTCGCGCTGCTCGTCGCCATTCCCTTGGGCGTGATCGCCGCGATCAAGCGCGACACCTGGATCGACCGCTTCGCCCTGATGTTCTCGGTGTTCGGCCAGGCGATGCCGAGCTTCTGGTTCGCCCTCACCCTGGTTCTGATCTTCTCGGTGAACCTGCGCTGGCTGCCCGCCTCGGGCTCCGGCAGCTGGCGGAACTTCATCATGCCGGTGGTGGCGCTCGGCACCTACGCGATGCCCGCGATCATGCGCCTCACCCGCAACGGCATGCTCGACGTGCTGGCGGCGGATTACATCCGCACCGCGCGCGCCAAGGGGCTGTCCACCGGGGTGGTGCTGTTCAAGCATGCGCTCAGGAATGCGGTGATCCCGGTGGTCGGCCTGGCGGCGGTGCAGCTGGGCTTCATGCTCGGCGGCTCCATCGTCATCGAGACTGTGTTCTCGCTGCATGGCCTCGGCCATCTCGCCTGGGAGGCGATCTCCCGCAACGATTATCCGGTGGTGCAGGCGGTGGTGCTGTTGCTTTCCGTCGTCTACATCTTCGTCACCCTGTGTGCGGATCTGCTCAACGCCGCGCTCGACCCGCGCATGCGGACCGGTTGAGGAGGACGTCATGAGCGAAGCATCCGTTCCGGTTTCCGCCGCCGATCCGCTGGCCGAGGCGCTGCCCCGCGTCTCGCCGTTCGCCCGCTTCCTGCGCCGTGCGCTCGGCCACCGCGGGCTGCTCATCGGCGGCGTGGTTTTCGCCGCGATCGTCCTTCTGGCGCTCGCCGCGCCGCTGGTGTCGCCGCACGATCCCTATGCGCAGGATGTCGCCCGCCGCCTGATTCCGCCGGTGTGGGACGCCAAAGGCAGTTGGGACCACATCTTCGGCACCGACAAGCTCGGCCGCGACTACCTCTCGCGGCTGATCTACGGCGCGCGCATCTCGCTTTTGATCGGCTGCCTCGCCGCCGCGATCTCGGGGGCGATCGGCACCGCCATGGGCGTTGCCGCGGGCTATTTCGGCGGCCGCGTCGACGCGGCGATCAGCTACCTGATCACCACGCGGCTCTCGATGCCGGTGGTGCTGGTGGCGCTCGCCGTCGCCTCGCTGGTCGGCGGCTCGCTGCAGATCGTCATCCTGGTGCTCGGCTTCCTGCTGTGGGACCGCTTCGCCGTGGTCACGCGGGTGGCGACGCAGCAGATCTGCCACGCCGAATACATCGCCGCGGCGCGCTGTATCGGCTGCTCCACCTGGCGTATCGTGTTTTCGGAAATCCTTCCCAACATCCTCAACGCGCTGATCGTCGTCGCCACCCTGGAAATGGCGCACGCCATCCTGCTCGAGGCGACGCTCTCCTTCCTCGGCCTCGGCGTGCCGCCGCCCGAGCCCTCCTGGGGGCTGATGATCGCCGAAGGCAAGTCGTACATGTTCTTCAAGCCCTGGGTGATCGTCATTCCCGGCGTGGCGCTGCTGGTGCTGGTGCTGGCGATCAACCTCTTGGGCGACGGCGTGCGCGACGTCACCGCACCGGAGAACCGCAATTGACCGCCGCGCCCCTGCTCTCGGTTTCCGACCTGACCATCGACATCCCGCTCGGCGGGCGCACCCTGCACGCGGTGCGCGGCGTCTCCTTCGAGGTATCGCGCGGCGAGACCCTGTGCATCGTCGGCGAGAGCGGTTCCGGCAAGTCGCTCACCTCGCTCGCCCTGATGAACCTGCTGCCGGGGCGGCTGAAGCGCGCGGCGGCGGAGATGCGCTTCGACGGCCTCGACCTGCTTTCCATCCCCGAGCGCCGGATGAGCGATCTGCGCGGCGACCGCATGGCGATGATCTTCCAGGAGCCGATGACCAGCCTCAACCCCGCCTACACCATCGGCAACCAGTTGGCGGAGGCGTTCCTGCGCCACCGCAAGACGACGCACAAGGAAGCCTTCGACCGTGCGGTCTATCTGCTGGAGAAGGTCGGCATCACCGCCGCCGACCGGCGGATGAAGCAGTATCCGCACCAGCTTTCCGGCGGCCTGCGCCAGCGCGTGATGATCGCCATGGCGCTGATGTGCGAGCCCGACCTCCTCATCGCCGACGAGCCGACGACGGCGCTCGACGTCACCATCCAGGCGCAGATTCTGCTGCTGCTGAAGGACCTGCAGAAGGAACTCGGCATCGCCATCATCCTCATCACCCACGACCTTGGGGTGGTGGCGCGCATCGCCGACCGCGTGGCGGTGATGTATGCGGGCGAGCTGGTGGAGAGCGGCCCGGCGGGCCCGCTGTTCGAGGCCCCGGCCCACCCCTACACCCGCGGCCTGCTCGCGTGCATTCCACAGCCCGGCAAGACCAAGCCCGGCGAGCCGCTGGGCTCCATCCCCGGCCTGGTGCCCAGCCTCACCGGCCGGGTTTCCGGCTGCGTCTTCCGCAACCGCTGCCCGCTGGCGGAGGAAGCCTGCGCCGGCGAAGTGCCGGTCACCGCCTTCGGCGATGCGCGGCGGGTGCGTTGCCTGCATGCGGAGGGGGTGTGATGACGGTGCCGCCGATTCTCGAACTCAAGGGCCTCGCCAAGACCTACCAGGTGCGCCAGGGAATGTTCGCGCCGAGGCTGCCGTTGAAGGCGGTGGACGGCGTGTCGCTCGCCATTCCGCGCGGCGAGACCCTGGGCCTGGTGGGCGAATCCGGCTGCGGCAAGTCCACCCTCGCCAAGCTGCTGCTCGGCCTGGAGAGGCCGACCGCCGGGGAGATTCTGGTGGACGGCGTGGCGGTTGCGGGCGCCTCCTGGCGCAAGGAGCTGTCGCGCCGCATCCAGCCGATTTTTCAGGACCCGTATTCCTCGCTCAACCCGCGCAAGACGGTGCGCCAGATCGTCGCCATGCCCTTGGAGGTGCACGGCATCGCCACGGCGCACGAGCGCACCCGCATGGTCGAGGAGATTCTCGACGTCGTCGGTCTGCCGCGCCGCGCCGCCGACAGCACCCCCAACCAGATGTCGGGCGGCCAGCGCCAGCGAGTCGCCATCGCTCGCGCCCTGGTGATGCGGCCGGAGATCGTGATCTGCGACGAACCGACGAGCGCGCTCGACGTTTCGGTGCAGGCGCAGATCCTCAATCTCCTCCTGGAGTTGCGCCGCGACTTCGGCCTGACCTACGTGTTCATCAGCCACAACCTCGCGGTGGTGGAGCATCTGGCCGACCGCGTGGCGGTGATGTACCTTGGACGCATCGTCGAGGACCGCCCCGCCGCGGAGGTGTTCGCCGGGCCGCGCCACCCCTATACCCGCGCGCTGCTCGAGTCCGTGCTCACCCCCGATCCGGCGCTGGGCGTGCCCGACACCCGCCTGGGGGCGGTGTTTCCCAACCCCATCGACCCGCCGTCCGGCTGCGCCTTCCATCCGCGCTGTTCCCACGCGGCGGAGCGCTGCCGCGGCGACGCCCCGGCGCCGCGGGCCGATGGCGGTGGGCGCGTCGCCTGCCACTTCCCGATCGAAAGGACCGCATGATGAGTCGAGCCCAAGCCATCGCCAATGCCGAAGCCTATTTCGACGATGGCGGCTTCTTTTCCGACCTGGCGCGCCGTGTGGCTATTCCCAGCGAAAGCCAGGTGGCGGAGCGCAAGGAGGTTCTCGTCGCCTACTTCGCCGAGGAGATGATCCCCGCGCTGGCCGAGCTTGGCTTCGAAAGCCGCATCGTCGCGGGGCCGGAGGGCTGCGGTCCGTTCCTCATCGCCGCGCGCATCGAGGGCGAGGGCCTGCCCACGGTCCTCTCTTACGGTCACGGCGACGTGGTGCGCGGTTACGAAGGGCAATGGCGCACCGGCCAGTCGCCGTGGGACATCGTGGTGCAGGGCGACCGCTGGTACGGCCGCGGCACCGCCGACAACAAGGGCCAGCACAGCATCAATATCGGCGGCATCGCCGCGGCTCTGGCGGCGCGCGGCGGCAGGCTCGGGGTCAACGTCAAGATCATCCTGGAAATGGGGGAGGAGGTCGGCTCCCCCGGCCTGCGCGAGGTGTGCGCGCAGCATGCGGAGGAACTCGCCGCCGACGTGCTTATCGCCTCCGACGGGCCGCGCATGTCCGCCGACCGGCCGACGGTGTTCCTCGGCTCGCGCGGCAGCTTCGGCTTCGACCTGCGCCTCGCTCTGCGCGACGGCGGCCACCACTCCGGCAACTGGGGCGGCGCCCTCAAGAACCCCGCCACGGCGCTCGCCGCGGCGATCGCGACGATGGTGGACAAGGACGGCAAGATTCTGGTGGAGGCGCTGCGGCCGCCGCCGATTCCCGCCGCGGTGAAGGCGGCGATCGCCGACCTCACGCTGGGCGGCAATCCCGGCGACCCGGAGGTGGACCCGGACTGGGGCGAGCCCGGCCTCACCACGCCGGAGCGGGTGTGGGGGTGGAACGCGCTGGAGGTGCTCTCCATCCACGCGGGCAACGCCGACATCCCGGTCAACGCCATCCCGCCCGAGGCGTGGGCGCACCTGCAACTGCGCTATGTGGTCGGCAGCCACCACGAAGAGTTCGTCTCCGGCATCCGCGCGCACCTCGATGCGCACGGTTTCGCCGACATCGAGGTGGTGCCCGCGGGCTCGGCCTTCGCCGCCACCCGCGTCGATCCGGAAAGCCCGTGGGTCGCCTGGGCGCTCGCCTCGATCGCCGCGACCTCGGGCAAGACCCCCGCGCTGCTGCCCAACCTCGGCGGCTCGCTACCCAACGACGCCTTCACCGAGGCGCTGGGCCTGCCCACCCTGTGGGTGCCGCACTCGTACCCCGCCTGCTCGCAGCATGCCCCCAACGAGCACCTGCTCGCGCCGGTGGCGCGCGAGGCGCTCGCGATCATGGCGGGGCTGTTCTGGGACCTCGGCGAAGACGGGGCGAAGCTGGTGCGGCAGGCGAAAGGATGACCATGACCAAGCACGAGGCGATCGACTGGCTGGCGCCGCGCCGCACCGAGATGGAAGCGCTGCTCGCCACCCTGGTGAACATCGATTCCTTCAGCTACGACAAGGCGGGGGTGGACCGTGTGCTCGATGCGCTCGCCGCCTTCCTCTCCGGCCCTGGGGTGAGCCTGGAACGCATTCCGGTCGCGGACTTCGGCGATGCGCCCAAGGTCACGGTGGCGGGTAAGGGCGGCGCCAACGCGCCGGTGCTGATGATGGGCCACTGCGACACGGTGTTTCCCACCGGCACGGTGGAAAAGCGGTCCTACCGCGCCGAGGGCGGCCGCGCCTA
>JBFWJB010000158.1:0-7065 GCA_050253435.1 Rhodospirillaceae bacterium | reverse complement strand
GCCCCTGGCCTTGGTCGGCGTTACACCCCGAGCGCCAGGCGCGCCGGGTCTTCCAGGGCTTCCTTGATCTTGACCAGGAAGGTGACGGCCTCGCCGCCGTCGATGATGCGGTGGTCGTAGGAGACCGCGAGGTACATCATCGGGCGGGCGGCGATCGACCCGTCGGGCATCACCATCGGGCGCTGCATGGTCTTGTGCATGCCGAGAATGGCGGACTGCGGCGGGTTGATGATCGGCGTGGACATCAGCGAGCCGTAGACGCCGCCGTTGGAGATGGTGAAGGTGCCGCCGGTCATGTCTTCCATGGTCAGCTTGCCTTCGCGCGCCTTCTTGCCGTAGCCCGCGATCTCCTTTTCGATCTGGGCGAAGGATTTGGCGTCGCAGTCGCGCACCACCGGCACCACCAGGCCCTGCGGCGTGCCGACGGCGACGCCGATGTCGTAGTAGTTCTTGAAGATGATTTCGTCGCCCGCGATCTCGGCGTTGACCGCCGGGATATCCTTGAGCGCGGCGACCGCGGCCTTGACGAAGAACGACATGAAGCCGAGGCGCACGCCGTGCTTCTTCTCGAAGGCGTCCTTGTAGCGGTTGCGCAGGTCCATGATCGCCGTCATGTCCACCTCGTTGAAGGTGGTGAGGATCGCGGCGGTGTTCTGGGCGTCCTTCAGGCGCTCGGCGATGCGGCGGCGCAGGCGCGTCATCTTGACGCGGTCCTCGCGCGGGTCGGCGGGGCGCGGCGGCGGCGGCGCGGCGGGCGCGGCCGGCAGCGGCGCAGCGGCGACGGGTCCGGCCATCACCTTGGTGCGGCCTTCGAGGAAGTTGACCACGTCCTCCTTGGTGAGGCGTCCGCCCTTGCCGGTGGCGGGGATCGCCGCGGGGTCGAGGCCGTTCTCGACGATCATCTTGCGCACCGCGGGGGCCAGCTCGTCCGCGCCCGCGGGGGCGGCGGCAACCGGGGCCGGTGCCGGAGCGGCGGCGGCCGGAGCCGGGGCGGCGGCAGGCGCAGGCGCGGCGGAGGCGATGACCTGCGCACCGGCATCGCCCAGGCGGGCGAGCAGCGCGCCGACTTCCACCTCGGCGCCTTCGGCGGCGACGATCTCGACCAGGGTCCCGGCGGCGGGGGCGTTGACCTCCACCGTCACCTTGTCGGTCTCCAGTTCGACCAGAGGTTCGTCGGCGGCGACCGCCTCTCCGACCTGCTTGAACCATTTCGCGACGGTGGCTTCGACCACCGATTCCCCTAGCGTCGGGACGACGATTTCATAAGGCATGGCGTTTTGACCAGTTTTTCTGTCTCGGATCAGGTAAACGGCTGGGGGTCAGCCTTTCTTCTTCGGTACGGAACCCTGCGGCAGCAGGCGGCCGAGCTGGGTGCTGCGGCGGAACGGCTGGAAGATGTCCTCCCGTTTCGCGGTGAGCGCCTGTTCGACGATGCCCGCCTGCTCGGCGACGTGGTTGCGGTGCAGGCCGGTGGCGGGGGAAGCCGCGGCACGGCGTCCGACATAGGTCGGGCGCGGGTCGGGGCGGCCCAGCTCCTCGGCGAGGAACTCCAGGCGCGGATGAACGAACAGCCACGCGCCCATGTTGGCCGGTTCCTCCTGCACCCAGACGATCTCCGCATTCGGATAGCGCGAAAGGTGCTTGGCCAGAGTGTTCTTCGGCCAGGGATAGAGCTGCTCGACGCGGACGATGGCGACATCGTCGACGCCGCGCTCGGCGCGCCCCGCCGCGAGGTCGAAATAGACCTTGCCGGAGCACAAGAGCACACGGCGGATCTTCTCGTCCGGCACCAGGGTGGTTTCCACTTCGCCCAAGGTGCGCATGAAGCGCTTGTCGGGCAGGAAGTCGGAAAGCGGGCTGACCATGCGTTTGTCGCGCAGCATCGACTTCGGCGTCATCAGGATCAGCGGCTTGCGGAAGTTGCGGTGCACCTGGCGGCGCAGCGCGTGGAAGTAGTTGGCCGGGGTGGTGTAGTTGCCGAACTGGATGTTGTCCTCGGCGCAGAGCTGGAGGTACCGCTCGGGACGCGCCGAGCTGTGCTCCGGCCCCTGGCCCTCATAGCCGTGCGGCAGCAGCAGCACCAGGCCCGACATGCGCAGCCACTTCGACTCCGCGGAGCTGATGAACTGATCGATGATCACCTGCGCGCCGTTGGCGAAGTCGCCGAACTGGCCCTCCCAGAGGACGAGCTGGTGCGGCTCGGCCAGCGAATAGCCGTATTCGTAGCCGAGCACCGCGTTCTCGGAGAGCGGGCTGTCGAGGATTTCGAAACGGCCCTGGTTTTCCGCCACGTTGGCGAGCGGCACGTAGTGCTCCTCGCTGTCCTGGTCGGTGAGCACCGCGTGGCGCTGCGAGAAGGTGCCGCGGCCGCAGTCCTGACCGGAGAGACGCACCGGAGTGCCCTCGGCCAGGAGCGTGCCGAAGGCGAGCGCCTCGGCGGTGGCCCAGTCGATGCCCTCGCCGCTTTCCATCATCGCGCGCTTGGCGTCGAGCTGGCGCAGGATCTTGCGGTTGCCGTTGAAGCCCTTGGGCACCGAGGAGATGGCGCGCCCCACCGCCTGCAACGCGGCGAGTTCGACGCCGGTGCCCTCCTCTGAGAAGGCGCCGCCTTCCTCGCCGTCCTCGGCGTCGCGGCCCTGGCTGAGGCCCGCCCAGCGGCCTTCCAGCCAGTCCGCCTTGTTGGGGCGGAACGACTTCGCCGCCTCGAACTCGGTCTCCATGCGCTCGTGGAAGGCGGTGACCATGGCGTCGCCCTCGCCCGCCGCAATCACGCCGCTTTCGGTCAGCGCGCGGGCATAGACCTGGCGCGTCGTCGGGTGGCGGGCGATCTTGCGGTACATGATCGGCTGGGTGAACGCCGGTTCGTCGCTCTCGTTGTGGCCGTGGCGGCGGTAGCACACCATGTCCACCACCACGTCGGTCTTGAACTCCTGGCGGAACTCCACGGCGATGCGCGACGCGTGCACCACCGCCTCCGGGTCGTCGCCGTTGACGTGGAAGATCGGCGCCTGGATGCCCTTGGCCACGTCGGTGCAGTACGGGCCGGAGCGCGAATACTGCGGCGCGGTGGTGAAGCCGATCTGGTTGTTGATGACGAAGTGCAGGGTGCCGCCGGTGGCGTAGCCCTCAAGCTGCGAGAGCATCAGGCACTCGGCGATGATGCCCTGGCCCGCCAGCGCCGCGTCGCCGTGGATGAGAAGGCCCATCACCTCCTTGCGGTCGGCGTCGCCGCGCTGGTCCTGCTTGGCGCGCACCTTGCCCAGCACCACCGGGTCCACCGCGTCGAGGTGGGAGGGATTGGCGGTGAGCGACAGGTGCACCGAGATGCCGTCGAACTCGCGGTCGGCGGAGGTGCCGAGGTGGTACTTCACGTCGCCCGAGCCCTGCACGTCCTCCGGGTTGGCCGGGTTGCCCTGGAATTCCGAGAACATCGCGCGGTAGGGCTTGTGCAGAAGCGTGGTCAGCATGTTGAGGCGGCCGCGGTGCGCCATGCCCAGCACCACCTCGCGGATGCCGAGCTGGCTGCCGCGCTTCAGCACCTGCTCGATGGCGGGAATCGTCGTCTCGCCGCCTTCCAGGCCGAAGCGCTTGGTGCCGGTGTACTTGAGCTGCAGGAAGCGCTCGAAGCCCTCCGCCTCGGTGAGGCGTTCGAGGATGGCGCGCTTGCCGCGGTCGGTGAAGCGCGGCTGGTTGGCCTCCGCCTCGATGCGCTTCTGGATCCAGGCCTTCTGGTCCGGGTCCTGGATGTGCATGAATTCGACGCCGATGGTGCCGCAATAGGTCGCCTGCACCACCTGGAGGATGCGGCGCAGCGTCGCCTTCTCCAGCCCGAGCACGTAATCCATGTAGATTTCGCGGTCGAGGTCGTTCTCGGTGAAGCCGTAGGAGCGGTAGTCGAGCTCCGGGTGCTGCAGCGGCTTGGTCATCTTCAGGGGGTCGAGATCGGCCATCAGGTGGCCGCGCACCCGGTAGACGCGGATCATCATCAGCGCACGGATGGAATCGACGATGCGCTTGCGCACCTCCTCCTCGGAGGCGCCGGGGCCCGCAACCGCGGCCGCGCCTTCCTTGATGCTCTGCCCCGGCTTCTTCGGCGGCGGCGCATCCGGGTCCGGCACGCCGATCACCTGGGTGCCGCGTTTTGCCCACGGAGTCGCCACAAAGTCGCCATGAACGGCGGTAGCGTCATCCGCCAAGTCGGCGAAGTAGGGAACCCAGCTGGCGTCCACGGACGCGGGGTCTTGCAGGTACCGGGCATAAAGCTCGGCGATGAAGGTGGCGTTGGCGCCGGTCAGGAAAGTGGTATCGCTGAATCCAACCATATACCCGGGTCGACACGGCGGTTAACCGTGAAGCCTCCTCGTTCGGTGTCCGCACCGGGCCGTCCCGGCGCTCAAAGCGCCGGACGCCGGGATGCCCCCGGCGTCCGGCAGGCGGTTACAAACCTTTCATGGCGTCGCGCATGGCCTGGCCGAGGGCGGCGGGGGACGCCGCCACCGAAAGCCCGCACGACCGCATGAACTCCATCTTCTCCGCCGCGGTGTGGTCGCCGCCGGCGATGATCGCCCCGGCGTGGCCCATGCGGCGGCCGGGCGGCGCAGTCGCCCCCGCAACGAAGCCGACCAGCGGCTTCTTCGACTTGCTCTCCTTGTAGAACCGCGCCGCGTCCTCCTCCGCAGAGCCCCCGATCTCGCCGATCAGGATCATCCCCGCGGTCTCCGGGTCGGCGAGGAACAGGTCCAGCGCCTCGATGAAGTTGGTGCCGTTCACAGGGTCGCCGCCGATGCCGATGCAGGTGCTCTGACCCAGACCCGCCGCCGTGGTCTGCGCCACCGCCTCGTAGGTCAGCGTGCCCGAGCGCGACACGATGCCGATCTTGCCGCGCTTGTGGATGTGACCGGGCATGATGCCGATCTTGCACGCGCCCGGCGTGATCACGCCGGGGCAGTTCGGACCGATGAGCCGCGACTTCGCCCCCTTCAGAGCCCGCTTCACCCGCACCATGTCGAGGATCGGAATCCCCTCGGTGATGCACACGATCAGCGGAATCTCCGCATTCGCCGCCTCGAGGATCGCATCCGCCGCGAACGGCGGCGGCACGTAGATCACGCTCGCATCGCAGCCCGTCGCCTCGCGCGCCGCATGGACCGTGTCGAACACCGGAAGGTCGAGGTGCTTGCTGCCCCCCTTCCCCGGCGTCACGCCGCCGACCATCCGCGTGCCGTAGGCGATCGCCTGCTCGGAGTGGAAGGTGCCCTGCGCCCCGGTGAAGCCCTGGCAGATCACCTTGGTGGTTTCGTCGATCAACACCGCCATTTACTTCGCCTCCTTCACGGCCTTCACGGCCTTCTCCGCCGCGTCCGCCAGGTTGTCGGCGGCGATGATCGCCAAACCGCTCTCACTCAGAATCTTCTTGCCCAGGTCCACGTTGGTGCCTTCCAGCCGCACCACCAGCGGCACCGCAAGGCTCACCTCCCGCGCCGCCGCGATCACCCCTTCGGCGATCACGTCGCACCGCATGATGCCGCCGAAGATGTTGACCAGGATCCCCTCCACGTTGGGGTCCGCCAGGATCAGCTTGAACGCCGTGGTCACACGCTCCTTGGTCGCGCCGCCGCCCACATCCAGAAAGTTCGCAGGCTCGCCGCCGTACAGCTTGATGATGTCCATCGTCGCCATCGCCAGGCCCGCGCCGTTCACCATGCAGCCGATGTTGCCGTCGAGACGCACGTAGTTGAGGGAATGGCGCACCGCTTCCAGTTCCGCCGGGTCCTCTTCGTCTTCGTCGCGCAGGTTTTCGATGTTGGGGTGGCGGTAGAGCGCGTTGTCGTCGAAGCCCATCTTCGCATCCAGCGCGATCACCCGGTCGTCGCCGGTCACCACCAGCGGGTTCACCTCCACCAGGGATGCGTCGAGATCGACGAACGCCTTGTAAAGACCGGCGATGGTCTTCTCCGCCGCCTTCACCTGCTTGCCTTCCAGACCGAGGGCGAAGGCGATGCGCCGCGCATGGTAGGCCTGCAGCCCTTCCACCGGGTCGATGTCCACGCGGACGATCTTCTCCGGCGTCTTCGCCGCAACTTCCTCGATGTCCATGCCGCCTTCGGTCGACGCCATGATCGCCACGCGCGAGACGGTGCGGTCCACCAGCACCGAGATGTAGAGCTCGCGGCGGATGTCGCAGCCCTGCTCGATGTAAACCCGCTTCACCCGGCGCCCCTCCGCGCCGGTCTGGTGCGTCACCAGGGTGTGGCCGAGCATCTGCGCCGCGGCCTTTTCCACCTCGCGGTCGGAACGCGCGAGCCGGACCCCGCCGCCGGGGCCCGCCTCCTCTTCGATAAAGCGGCCTTTGCCGCGTCCGCCGGCATGAATCTGGGACTTCACCACCCACACCGGGCCGCCCAGACGCTCCGCCACCGTAAACGCATCCACCTCGGAATAGACGACGCCGCCCTCCAGGACGTCGACGCCATAGCCCTTCAGCAGTTGCTTGGCTTGGTACTCATGAATGTTCATGTCGGTTCGTTATCCTTCTCTCAGGGTCTTTCCGCGGCCCGTCACATCAGGGCAGCGGCGGCCTTGCACAGCGTATCCACCGCTGCGACCGACTTGTCGAACATCGCCTTCTCCGCGGCGTTGAGCTCGATCTCGACGACGCGTTCCACGCCCTTGCCGCCGATCACCACCGGCACGCCGATGAACATGTCCGCGACGCCGTACTGGCCGGAAAGGTGCGCGGCGCACGGGAAGACGCGCTTCTTGTCCTTGAGGAAGGATTCCGCCATCGCCACCGCCGCAGCCGCGGGCGCATAGAAGGCCGAGCCGGTCTTCAGCAGGCCGACGATTTCGGCGCCGCCGTCACGGGTGCGCTGCACGATCGCCTCGATCTTCGCGTCGGTGGACCAGCCCATCTTCACGAGGTCGGGAACCGGAATGCCCGCGACGGTGGAGTAGCGGATCAGCGGCACCATGGTGTCGCCGTGGCCGCCGAGCACGAAGGCGGTGACGTCTTCCACCGAGACCCCGAACTCCTGCGACAGGAAATAGCGGAAACGCGCGGAATCG
>JBFWJB010000157.1:0-7123 GCA_050253435.1 Rhodospirillaceae bacterium | reverse complement strand
CGAGAGGTCGATGGTCATCGCCGTGGCGTCCTCGGCGGCATTGGCCAGGAGCGCGACGATCGGCGCGTATTCCGCGATGCCGTTCAGCCGCAGCGTTCCCGACAGGGTCACCAGGTGCGCCCCCACGTCGCACCGCGCCGCATAATTCTCTCCCGAAAACTCCGTCATCTCTCTCGTCTCTTTCCTGCGATGTCGGCGCCGCGCGGCGCCGACCGTTGCTTCCGCATATCCTCCGGGCCTAGACCACGAGGCAAACCTGCGTGGTCACCACCTCGCCGCCGCCGGCCGCCGCCTCGAACCGCCAGGCGAGACTCGCTCCGTAGTCGATGATCATGGTGATCAGGCCGAGCCCCGAGGCGTCCCCCGAGGTCGCCATCGCCTCCACCTTATGGAAATAGATGTCGGCGGGATCGCTCTGCTGCACCTCGCCGATGAAGCGGCGGTAAGCCTCAGCCGACGCGGCGGAGGCGGCGTTGGTCTCCTCGAAGATGATGCGGTCGGCCTGCAGCACCAGGCGGATGGTGATCGGCAGAGAGTTGCCCTCGCTGTACTTCATCGCGATTTCCAAGAGCTCGTTGGCGATGTAGCTGACCGCGCCCTTGACCGCGGACTGGCGCGTCGCGCTGGCCGGATCGTCCTCGTTCTTGGGGAAGAAGGTGGTCACGTAGTCGGCGAGAAAGTCCGCCGACAGGCCGTTGTTGCGCCAACGCTGCTGCAGCGGCAGCAGACTCGGGGAAAAGCACAGCAGCAGGCTTTCGAGAGCCGCATCCTCTCCCTCGCAGGACTGAAACGCGCCGAACGTGTCCCCCATCCCCGGTGTCCTCCGTCAGTTCGATTGCAGATCGTCGGGCAGCTTGATGGCGTTGCGTCCGTCCCGCTTCGCCAGATAGAGCAGATTGTCGGCCAGCGACAAGAGGTCGGCCCAGTCGCCGTCGCGCGTGGGCGTCATCGCCGCCACCCCAAGGCTCAGCGTCACCCGCCCGTCGGCGGCGTCGGCATAGGGGATTCCGGCATCCCACACCGCCTGCCGCAACGCCTCGGCGATCGCCTTCGCGCCGTCGAGGTCGGTGTCGGGCAGAAGCAGCAGGAACTCCTCGCCCCCCATGCGCGCCACCGCGTCGGCGGTGCGCTGACACACGCTGTTCAGCACCTCGGCCACCTGCTTCAGCGCCGCATCGCCCTGGGCGTGGCCATAGGAATCGTTGTAGCCCTTGAAGTGGTCTATATCCGCCATCACCAGGGCAATCGGTCGGCCGCTGCGGGCGCAGCGCCGCCACTCCGCATTCAGGCGTTCGTCGATTTCGCGGCGGTTGAACAGCCCGGTGAGCGGGTCCACCCGCGACAGGGTTTCGGCCACCGCATACCGCCGCAGCCACTGCGTGTCGATGGCGTCGCTGTGCTCGGTGATGGTCTCGACGAGGAGCTCCAGGTCGGTCTTCTGCTGGCGCACCGCGCCAAGCACATGCGACAGGCGGCGCTCGGCGATCACCCGGTCGCGCACCTCGACGCGCAGCTTGGCGTTGGCGGCATAGAGCGACGCCTCGATCATGTCGCCATGTTCGATCGACGTGGCAAGCGCGATATCGAGGTCGGAGCAGGTCTGCTCCAACTCCTCGATTCGGTGCCTGAGACTCTGGTTTTCTTTCGCCAGTTCCGCCAGTTGTTCGGCCAATGCCGTGATATCCGACGCGTCCGACCCGCCCATTCGCGCTAGGAACCTCTTTCTGACCGCGGTATCTCAAAGCCGTGTCATAGCACAAGAGGCACCGGCCGAACCAGGAGATTGGCGTGACAGATGCGCCGAAACCGCCCCGAAGGGGGAGTCGCCGCCAGCGATTTTTTTGCAGAGATGCGGATTTAGAAATCTGCTATTCTCCGCGCCCAACCGTGCGTTCGCGTTTCCGATTTCAACCCGAAAACCGTAATCGTTCGCGCCGGACGGCTGTGCCGGTGAAGCAACTTCCGGGCAACGGAAGGTTCCGGCGAACCGCGGAAGCCCGCGTCGGGCCCCGCATGCAACGAGGTTTTAGGGGGGATCCTTCATGAAACGCGGCCTCTCGGCCGGGCGTGTCCTCGACCCCATCGAGACCGCCAGCCGCGACGAAATTTCTGCGCTGCAACTCTCCCGTCTGCAATGGACGGTCAAGCACGCCTACGACAACGTACCTCACTACCGTGCCAAGCTGGATGCCGCGGGCGTCCGGCCGGAGGACATCCGCACGCTTTCCGACATCGCGCGCCTGCCCTTCACCACGAAGGAGGACCTGCGTCAGAATTATCCCTTCGGCATGTTTGCCGTGCCGCGCGAGAAGGTGGCCCGCATCCACGCTTCCAGCGGCACCACCGGCAAGCCCACCGTGGTCGGGTATACCCGCAAGGACATCGACACCTGGGCGCAGCTGATCGCGCGCAGCATCCGCGCCGCGGGCGGCGTGCCCTCCGACATCGTCCACGTCGCCTACGGCTACGGCCTGTTCACCGGCGGCCTCGGCGCGCACTACGGGGCGGAGGCCTACGGCTGCACCGTGATTCCGATGTCCGGCGGCCAGACCGAGCGGCAGGTCAAGCTGATCTCCGACTTCAAGCCCGACATCATCATGGTCACGCCGAGCTACATGCTGGCGCTGGGCGACGAGTTCCGCCGCCAGGGCGTGGACCCGCGGGCGAGCTCGCTCAAGATCGCGATGCACGGCGCCGAGCCGTGGTCGGAGGCGATGCGCGCCGAAATCGAGGACACCTTCGACATCGATGCGCTCGACATCTACGGCCTGTCCGAGGTGCTCGGCCCCGGCGTCGCCAACGAGTGCATCGAGAGCAAAGATGGCCTGCACCTGTGGGAAGACCACTTCTACCCCGAGGTGATCGACCCGGAGACCGGCGAAGTGCTGCCCGACGGCGCGCACGGCGAGTTGGTGCTCACCTCGCTGACCAAGGAGGCGCTGCCGATCCTGCGCTACCGCACCCGCGACCTCACCCGCCTGATGCCCGGCACGGCGCGCAGCATGCGCCGCATCGAGCGCATCAACGGCCGTTCCGATGACATGATCATCTTCCACGGCGTCAACGTCTTCCCCTCGCAGATCGAGGAGCTGGTGCTCGCCGACAAGCGCCTGTCCCCGCATTACGTGCTGGAGATCGGGCGCAAGGGCAAGCTCGACACCCTCGACGTGATCGTCGAGACGCGTCAGCCGCCGGAGGCCGACCCCATCGCCGTGGACAGCTGTTCCAAGGACCTGGCGCGCCACGTCAAGTCGATGGTGGGGGTCACCGTGGGCGTGCGCATCGCCGACCCCGGCACCATCGAGCGTTCGATCGGCAAGGCGAAGCGGGTGATCGACCTGCGCCCGAAGGATTGAGGGAGAACACCGCCATGACCACCGCAGTGAAAAAAGCCGCAGAGGACCGTCAGCTGCTCTCCGGCAACGAGGCGATCGCCCGCGCCGCCTGGGAGGCCGGGGTGAAGGTCGCCACCTCCTATCCCGGCACGCCGGCCACCGAAATCCTCGAGGCGATCGCGCTCTTCCCCGACCTGCACGCGCAGTTCTCGGTCAACGAGAAGGTGGCGATGGAAGTCGCCATCGGCGCCGCGATGTCCGGCGTGCGCGCGCTTTGCTCGATGAAGCACGTGGGGATGAACGTCGCCGCCGACGCCTTCATGACCTACACGTTGACCGGCACCAAGGGCGGCCTGGTGATCGTGGTGGCCGACGACGTCGGCCTCTCCTCGTCGCAGAACGAGCAGGACTCCCGCTACTGGGGCCGCTTCGGCCACATGCCGATGCTGGAGCCCGCGGACTCGCAGGAAGCCTATGAGATGACCAAGGCGGCGTTCGAGATTTCCGAACGCTTCCAAACCCCGGTGATCCTGCGCGCCACCACCCGCGTCTGCCACGTCAAGGCGGTGGCGGTGGTGGGCGAACGCACCCCCGGCGCGAAGGCGGAATTCGTGCCCGAGGCGGCGCGCTGGGTGATGGTGCCCGGCAACGCGCGCAACCGTCTGCCGCTGATGGCGGCGCGCGACGTGGCGCTCAAGGCGTTCACCGAGGAGACCGGCCTCAACCGCATCGACGACGGCGCCGACCGCCGCATCGGCTTCGTCACCTCCGGCCCGGTGGCGATGACCCTGCGCGAGGTCTTCCCGGATGCGCCGATCTTCAAGCTCGGCTTCTCCTGTCCGCTGCCGATCGAGCGGCTGCGCGCCTTCGCCGCGACGGTGGAAACCGTGGTGGTGGCGGAGGAAACCGAGCCCCTGATCGAAATGGAGATGAAGGCCGCGGGCATCGCAGTGCGCGGCAAGGAGATCCTGCCGCGCTTCGGCGAGCTGCTGCCCCACGTCGTCGGCCCGGCGGTGCGCAAGCTCCTGGGCGAGGCGGAGCCGCCCGCCCCCGCCGCCCCGGCGAAGCTGTTCCCGCGGCCGCCGACGCTGTGCCCGGCGTGCCCGCACCTCGCGGTCTACCACACGCTCGCGCGGTTGCGCAAAAAGGTGGTGATCGCGGGCGACATCGGCTGCTACAGCCTGGGCGCGGGACACCCGTGGGGGGCGCTCGACACCTGCGTCTCGATGGGCGCTTCCATGGGCGTGGCGCTGGGCATGGACAAGGCCCGCGACGAAGGCGACCGCGACAAGGCGGTGCTCGCGGTGATCGGCGATTCCACCTTCCTGCACATGGGCATGCAGGGATTGCTGGACATCACCTACACCGGCGGCAACGTCACCGTGCTGCTGATGGACAACGGCACCACCGGCATGACCGGCGGCCAGAACCACCCGGCCAACGGCCGCGACCTCAAGGGCGCCCCCGCGCCGAAGGTGGACTTCGCCAAGCTGGTCACCGCGCTCGGCGTCGCGCCGGAGCGGGTGCACGTGGTGGACCCCTACCAGCTGCCGGTGCTCGACCGCACGCTGCGGCAGGAAATCGCCACTCCCGGTCCATCGGTGATCATCACCAACCGGCCGTGCACCCTGATCGAGGACTTCGAGCGGCACCAGCCCTACCACACCGACGAGGACGCCTGCACCGGCTGCGGCAAGTGCATCGACATCGGCTGCCCGGCGATCTCGGTGGCGCGCCGCGAAACCGCGGTGCGCAAGAACGGGCGCGAGGTGGAACTCGCCTTCGCCCATATCGACACCGCCGTGTGCACCGGCTGCGGCATGTGCGTCAACGTCTGCGCGTCGGAAGCGATCGTGCGCGGCGAAACTGCGGCGAAGGAGGATTGCCGGTCATGAGCATCACCAACATCCTGGTCGCGGGCACCGGCGGGCAAGGCGTGATGACCGCCGCCGAAATTCTCGCGCTCGCGGCGCTCTCCCACGGTTTCGACGTGAAGAAAACCGAGGTGGCGGGCATGTCGCAGCGCGGCGGCGTGGTCACCTCGCACCTGCGCTTCGGCGAACGCGTCCTCTCCCCGGTGATTCCGGCGGGCGAGGCCGACGTGCTGCTCGCCTTCGAAGCGGCGGAGGCGTTGCGCTGCTGCCACGAACTGCGGCCTTCCGGCGTGATCCTGGTCAACACCCTGCAGCTCGCGCCGCCTGTGGTCTCCACCGGGCTGTTCTCCTACCCCGACGACCCGATCGCGGCGCTACGCGCCACCGGCCGCACCGTCTACGCCTTCGACGCCGGGGCGATCGCCCGCGACCTCGGGGAGATCAAGCTGATCAACACGGTGATGCTCGGCGCGATCTCCGACCACCTGCCGTTCCCGCAGGACGAGTTGAAGGAAAACATCGTCGCGCGCTTCCGCGACCGCAAACCGGAGCTCGCCGAGGCTAACGCCCGCGCTTTCGACATGGGGCGCGCCCAGGCCCGCGCCGCCGCCTGAACCCGCGCGGCCGCACCCCACGGCGCGGCCGCCGACCCACCCCCTTTCCCCTCCCCGAACGGGCGGGACAGACGAATCGCCACGCGATTCCACCGCGTTCGCGCCACCCCTGCCACCCCGTTGCCGCCCCGCGGTTGCGCAAGGCCTGCGCAAACCCGCGCTGCGGCTCGGATTTCCACGGCGCGCGAAATTCCGGATTGAGGCCTTTCCTACCCGGCCAAGGGCATGTACCTTGTGGGACCAATCCGCGAGCGTCCCACGGGAGAAGCGCGTTCATGAAAGTCGGAATCGTCGGAGCCGGGCAAGTCGGCGCCACCGCGGCCTTCGCCATGGTGCTGCGCGGAGCGGCGAGCGAGGTGGTCCTGGTGGACAGGAACGCCGATCTCGCGCGCGCCCAGGCCGAGGACATCCTGCACGCCACGCCGTTTTCCCACCCCGTGCGCGTCCGCGCCGGGGACTACGCCGACCTCGCAGGCGCGGGGGTGGTGGCGCTCGCCGCCGGGGTGGCGCAGCGCGAAGGCGAAACCCGCCTCGCCCTGCTGGAACGCAACGCCGCGGTGTTTTCCGCGATCATTCCCGCCGTGCTCGCCGCCGCGCCGGAGGCGATCCTTCTGGTCGCCTCCAACCCGCTCGACGTGATGACCGAGATCGCGGCGCGTATCTCCGGCCTGCCGGAAGGGCGCGTCATCGGCTCCGGCACGATTCTCGATTCGGCCCGCTTCCGCGCGCTTCTGGGCGCGCATCTGGACGTCTCGCCGAAATCGGTGCATGCTTACGTTCTCGGCGAGCATGGCGATTCCGAAGTTCTGTGGTGGTCTGGAGCCACCGTGGCCGGTCTGCCGGTCGCGGCCATGGCCGAACAGCGCGATCGCCCGCTGACCGCCGAGTCGAAGGGACGTATCGATACCGCGGTGCGCCGCGCCGCCTATGCCATCATTTCCGGCAAGGGGGCGACGTGGTTCGGCATCGGCGGAGGGCTGGCACGCCTCGTGCAGGCGATCGCCGACAACGAACATGTCCTGCTTTCGGTTTCCGCGCCGACCGCGCGGGTCGAGGGCATCGAGAACGTCACCCTGTCGCTGCCGCGCGTCATCGGCGCGGCCGGGATCGTCTCGACCCTCGTCCCCGAACTTGACGAAGGCGAACGCCTCGCCTTGCGCCGCAGTGCGGAAATTCTGAAAGCGGCGACGGAGGGACTGGCGCTCTAGGGCGCCGGGAGGGTGGTTGACGCAAGGTACGGGCGGCGCGAGGGGGATCTCCGACCGCCCGGACCGGATTTTAAAGTCTGCTTGAAAGGCGA
>JBFWJB010000156.1:0-7145 GCA_050253435.1 Rhodospirillaceae bacterium | reverse complement strand
AGAGCTTCTACCTGTTCCTGAAGGAGTGCGAATGGCGGTTCAACGGCGGGAGCCATAGAGACCTGCTTAACCAACTGAAAGCATGGGTCGATTCCCGCCAAAAACGTCCTTAGCTAGGACAGCCCCTAATTTTAATCTGCTTCGCATTCTGGCCGCGCTCGCGGTTCTGGTGACGCACTGCTTTGTGCTGGCGACCGGGGACGCCATGGCCGAGCCGATGCGCCGCGACATCGGCATGACCATGGGGTCGATGGCGGTGGACGTGTTCTTCATCACCAGCGGCTTTCTCGTTACCGCCAGCCTGCTCACGCGCCGCTGCACCGTGGAGTTTCTCACCGCCCGCGTGCTGCGCATCTATCCCGCGCTGCTGGTGATGCTGGTCCTCACCGTAGGGGTGATGGGGGCGGCCTTCACTTCCTGGCCGCTGGGTGAGTATTTTGCCTCCCCGGTGACGCGCGCCTATCTGACGAAGTGCGGCACCCTCTTGGGCGGGGTGACCTATTTTCTCCCCGGCGTGTTCGAGGCGACGCCCTATCCACGGGCGGTCAACGGCTCCCTGTGGACCATGCCCTACGAGATCAAGATGTATCTCATCCTGGCGGTCCTGTGGCTGGCGATGAAGCCTCTGAAGGCGCGCCGCGGGGTGGTTTTCCAGGGTGCGATCGTCGCCTCGGTGGCGGTGGCCGGAGCTGTGCTGTTCGTCAACGCCCATGTGCGCCACGTGGACAGCATGTTCACGCGGCTGTTTTTCATGTTCTTCAGCGGTGCGGCGGCGTTCGTGCTGCGGCAGCGCATCGCGCTGTCGGGCCGGGCCGCCTGCGCCATGGCGGCCTGCCTGCCCATGGCCTATCTGGCCGGGGCGGAGGTGTTCGCCGCGGTCTATATCTGCGCCCTCGCCTATCTGGTGCTGGCGTGCGCCTATCTGCCTGCCGGATTCCTGCGCAACTACAACCGCCTGGGGGATTATTCCTACGGCGTCTACATCTACGCCTTCCCGATCCAGCAGGCGATCTGCGCGCTGTTTCCCGGCATTTCGGTCGGCGGGTTGCTGGCGTCCTCCACCCTGGCGGTGTTCGCCTGCGCCGTGGCGTCGTGGCATCTCGTGGAAAAGCGGGCGCTTGCCCTCAAGGGCCGCTTCGCGCGGCGGCACGCCGTTCCTGCCGAGTAGGCGGGGCTGTCGCCCCGCGCCCCGCCTGGGGCGATGCCCCAGACCCCCTTATCTTTTTTATGCGCGTAGCGCCATAGGCCCGTACGGCGGCAACGTGGGTGTTGCCTGCCGCTACGCGGCAAAAAAAGTTAGGGGAGGTGTGGAGGGTCCGAGACCCTCCACGAAGTTTTGGTTTTTAACCTCAGGCCCGCGGGCCTGCTTCAGTGGCGGAAGTGCCGCATTCCGGTGAACACCATGGCGAGGCCCGCTTCGTCCGCGGCGGCGATGACCTCGGCGTCGCGGATCGAGCCGCCGGGCTGGATTACCGCCGTGGCCCCGGCTTCCGCTGCGGCCAAGAGGCCGTCGGCGAAGGGGAAAAAGGCGTCGGAGGCGACCACGCTGCCCTTGGCGAGGGAGACGGGAAGCTTGGCGATTTCCGAGGCGTCCGCCGCCTTGTGCGCGGCGATGCGCGAGGAATCGACGCGGCTCATCTGTCCTGCGCCGATGCCGACGGTCGCGCCGTCCTTGGCGTAGACGATGGCGTTGGACTTGACGTGCTTGGCGACGGTGAAGGCGAAGAGGAGGTCGCGCAGCTCCTGCTCCGTCGGCGCGCGCTTGGTCACTACCTTGACGTCGGCGGCGGCGATGCGGCCGTTGTCGCGCGACTGCATCAGGATGCCGCCGGAAAGCGTTTTGGCGAACCAACCCGGCGCCGCAGCATCCGGCATGCCGCCGGTGAGCAGCAGGCGCAGGTTCTTCTTCGCGGCGAAGATGGCGAGCGCGCCGTCTTCCGCCTCGGGGGCGATCACCACCTCGGTGAAGATCTTCGCCACCTCTTCGGCGAGGGCCGTGGTGAGCGTGCGGTTGACCGCGACGATGCCGCCGAAGGCGCTGACCGGGTCGCATTTCAGCGCCTCGGCATAAGCGGCGGAGAGGTCCTTGCCGGTGGCGACGCCGCAGGGATTGGCGTGCTTGATGATCGCCACCGCCGGAGCCTCGAACTCGGCGACCAGTTCGAACGCGGCATCGGTGTCGTTGAGGTTGTTGTAGGAGAGTTCCTTGCCCTGCGCCTGGCGCGCGGTGGCGACGCCGGGGCGGTTTGCGCCGTCGGTGTAGAACGCCGCCTGCTGGTGCGGGTTTTCGCCGTAGCGCAACTCCTGCGCCAGGGTGCCGGTGAGGAACAGGCGCTCGGGGAAGGTCTTGCCTTCCTGCCGCGAGAACCAGGTGGAGATCGCCGCATCGTAGGCTCCGGTACGGGCGAAGGCCTTGAGCGCCATCGCCCGGCGAAAAGCTGCGGTGGTGGCGCCGCCGTTGGCCGCGATTTCGGCGAGAAGCGGCGCATAGTCCGCGGGATCGACGATCACGGTGACGGCGGCGTGGTTCTTCGCCGCGGCGCGGATCATCGAGGGTCCGCCGATGTCGATGTTCTCGACGCAGGTTTCGAAGTCCGCGCCCTTGGCCACGGTGACCTCGAACGGGTAGAGGTTGACCACCACCAGGTCGATCGGCGGAATGCCGTGTTCGGCCATCGCCGCCTCGTGCGCCGCGTTGCCGCGGATGCCGAGGATGCCGCCGTGGATCTTCGGGTGCAGGGTCTTCACCCGGCCGTCCAGCATCTCGGGGAAGCCGGTGTGGTCCGCCACTTCCGTCACCGGGATGCCCGCATCGCGGATCGCCGCGGCGGAGCCGCCGGTGGAGAGCAGGACCACGCCCGCATCGTGCAGGGCGCGGGCCAGGTCCACCAGGCCGGTCTTGTCGGAAACCGAAATCAGGGCGCGGGCAATCCGCGGGTTCAACGTCTCAGCCATTGGCCGTCCTCTTTATCGAAAGTCTCAGGTGTCAGTGCGGTCCGGTTTCGGACCCTTGGTATTCCGGCACCACGCGGCGCATCACGGCCAGCGCGGCATCGAGGTCGCCGGCGCGGCAGGCGGCCTCCATCTTGTCGAGGAGGGCGCGGATTTCCGCCAGCTCCACCGGGCGCGGCGCGGCGAGCAGAACGCCCTTTGTCGCGGTGGGCAGCAGCTGCTCCTCGCCGTGAAAGATTTCCTCGAAGAGTTTTTCGCCGGGGCGCAGCCCGGTGTAAACGATGGGCACGTCCACCTCGGGGCGCAACCCCGCAAGGCGGATCATCTGCCGCGCGAGATCGACGATCTTCACCGGCTGGCCCATTTCGAGGACGTAGATCTTGCCTTCGTGCCCGGCTGCGGCATCCGGCGCGACGCCCATGGAGCCCGCCTCGATGACCAGCTCCACCGCCTCGCGGATGGTCATGAAATAGCGCCGCATTTCCGGATGGGTGACGGTGATCGGCCCGCCTTCGCGCAGCTGCTTCTCGAACAGCGGCACCACCGAGCCGGTGGAGCCGAGCACGTTGCCGAAGCGCACGGTGATGAAGCGGGTGCCCCGGGTTTCCGGGGCCAGGTCCATCGCCTGGCAGAGGCATTCCGCCATGCGCTTGCTCGCGCCCATCACGTTGGTGGGGTTGACCGCTTTGTCGGTGGAGACCATCACCATGGCGGCAACGTCATGCGCCACGCAGGCCTCCGCGACGTTGCGCGAGCCCGCCGCGTTGGTGATCAGGCCTTCCAGCGGGTTGGCCTCCACCAGCGGCACGTGCTTCAACGCCGCGGCGTGGAACACCAGCTCGGGGCGGCGCTCGGTGAAGATCGCATCCAGGCGGGCGCGGTCGCGCACGTCGCCGATCAGCGCGGCGCGCGGCATCTCCGGCCGGGTGCGGAAAAGCTCCATGTCGATGGTGTAGAGGGCGAATTCCGAGGCTTCCACCAGGGTCATCTCGGCGGGGCCGAAGCCCGCCACCTGGCGCACCAGCTCGCTGCCGATGGAGCCGCCGGCGCCGGTGACGAGAACGCGCCGTCCGCGGATGAAGGCGGCCATGCGGTCGCGGTCGAGCACGGTTTGCGGCCGTTGCAGCAAGTCCTCGATCGCCACCGGTTTGAGGTCGAAGGTCTGATCGGCGAGCGCGGTGCGCAGGTCGTCGAGGCGCGGCAGGCGCGACAGGGCGAGGCCGAGCGTCTGGGTTTCCTCCGCCATGCGGGCGACCAGTTCGCCGTCGAAGGTATCCTTGGTGAGAATCACCCGCTGCGGCCGCCGTCCCTTGGCGGTCAGGGTTTCCACCACGTCGGCCAGGGTGTCGAGGGTGCCCATCACCTCGACGCCGCGGATGCGCCGCCCCACCCGCGCCGAGGTTTCGCCGAGAATGGCGACGACGCGGTAGTTGGCCTGGGGGTTGGTCTCCATGGCGCGGATGAAGAGGTCGGCGGCGTCGCCCGCGCCGATCAGCAGAACCGGCACGCGCGCGGCGGCCTGCGCCGCGTTGGCGCGCAGGCTGAAGCGGCGGTCCTTGAGCATGCGATAGGCGAAGCGCGGCCCGCCGAGCAGGATCATCAGCACGCCCCAGGCGATGAACGGCGTGGAGCGGGGGAAACCCTCGAGGCGGTTGTAGAGGAAAAACGCGGCGGTGAAGACCACCACCAGAAGGGTGACGCCGCGCACGAGCGCCACCAGATCGTTGACCGAGGCGTAGCGCCAGATGCCGGCGTACATCTTCTGGGTGCGGAAGGCGACCGCCGCGATCGCGGTGAAGACGCCGGCCATCAGCAAGAGGTCGTGCGGGGCAAAGCGGTCGAAAGCCGCAACATCGAGGCGCAGGTAGAGCGCGATCGGCAAGGCCAGCGCCGCCATGACCAGGTCATGGGCGAAGACGATATGCTTGCGGGACAGGCGCATGAGGACTTCTTCGGTTGCCGCGGAATGCGGGCGAGAAGGTACACCCTTTGCCCGCGCACCGGAAGCAAAAGCGGGCGGCGGGCTCAGCCTCCGTTCCGGCCCCGGTATTTCGCCTCGAACAGGGCCAGGATCAGGGCGGTAGCGACCGTCGCCGCGGCCAGGGCGAGCCATGGGCCGGTGCGCGTGGCGGCGCGCGCCAGCGCGATGAGGACGATGTCGGCGAAGGCGATGAGCGCGCTCACCCGCGCGTGCGACCAGCCGCCCTGCGTCGCGCGCTGATAGAAGTGCTCGCGGTGTGCCCGCCACACCGGCTTCCCGGCGAGCGCCCGGCGCGCGAGCGTGATCGTGGCGTCCGCCCAGTAGACCGCAGGTAAAATCAGCGCCACCGCCCAGCCCGCGGGGTGCAGCGCGGTCATGCTGAGCAGCAGGTAGCCGAGGACGAAGCCGAGCGGAATGCTGCCGACGTCGCCCATGAAGATCTTCGCGGGGTGCCAGTTCCAGAACAGGAAGCCGAGCGTGGTTCCGGCGACGATGGCGAGCGGCCCGCCCGCCAGTATCCCCGGCGCGGCGACGAACAGGCCGAGCGTAACCGCAATGGTCTCCACCCCGGTGATGCCGTCGATGCCGTCCATGAAGTTGAAGAGGTTGACGAACCACACCCAGGCGAGGCCGAGGACAAGCTTTTCCACCCACGAGGGGAGAAGTCCGCCGAGGATCGCGCTTTCCGGCATCAGGGCGAGGACGACGGCGGCCGCGGCGATCTGCGCGGCGAAGCGCGGCAGCGGCGACAGGCTGCGGCGGTCGTCGATCCAGGACACGAGGGCGAGCAGCAGCGCGCCCGCAAGCATCGCCCAGTCGGCGGCGGAGCCGCCGCGGCGGGAAAACCAGATCGCCAAGCCGCCGAGGACGAGCGGTGTCACCGCCAGGCCGCCGCCGCGCGGCGTCGGCACCACGTGGCTGCAGCGCGCATTCCGCACAACGAGAAACCCCCTCGCCCGCAGCCACCGCAGCGCCAGCCCGGTGGCCGCCGCCCCGCCGATGCAAAAGCCGCCGAAGAGGAGGCCCGGCGTCATGCTCCGGTCTCCGCCGGGGCAAGCGAGCGGTAGAGCGCCTCCACCTGCGCCGCGATCACCGGCTCGGCATAGGTGTCCTCGATGCGTCGGCGCGCCTCCGCGCCCATGCGGCGGCGCAATTCCGCATCCGCTGCGAGACGGGCGATCGCCTCGGCGATGGCGGCGGAATCCTTCACCGGCACCAAAAGACCGTTCTCTCCGTCCACAACCAGGCTGCGGCAGCCCGGCGCGTCGGCGGCGATCAGCGGACGGCCGCAGGCCGCAGCCTCCAGCAACGCCTTGGGCATGCCCTCGCGGTAGGAGGGGAGCAGCGCGATATGGCTTTCCGCCCAGACCTGCGCGATGTCCTTGCGCGGCCCCTTCCATTCGATCAGGCCCTCGGCGTTCCACAGGCACAGCGTCGCCGGATGGATGCTTTGCGGGTTGGCCGGGTCCACGTCGCCGATCAGGCGCACCTGCACCGGCAGGCCGCGCGCGCGCAGCATGCGCGCCGCCTCCACCGTTTCGCCGATGCCCTTGTCCCACAGCATGCGGGAGACCACGGAGACGACGATGGTCTCGCCCGGCGGCTCCGGCAGCGGGCGGAAGCGCTCCGCATCCACCCCCGAACCGGGGATGAGGACGATGCGCTCCGGCGCGATCACCCCGGCCTTGGCGAAGATTTCCGCATCGTCCGGGTTCTGCACCAGAAGGCGCGAGCCCGGCCGGTCCAGCGCCATGCGCAGCGCCGCCAGAACCACCCGCCGCAACAGACCGGCCTTGCGGCCCTCGCTGATGAACAGAAAGCCCAGGCCGATCATCGCGTTGACCGCCGCCGGAATCCCCGCCAGCTGCGCCGCGATGGCGCCGTAGACCACCGGCTTCAGCGCGACGTGGTGCACCAGCGTGGGCTCGGTCTCCTCATAGCGGCGGCGCAGGTCGTTGAGCGCTAGGTATTCGCGCAACGGGTTGGTCGAGGCGCGGTTGACCGGCCAGGGGTGGACGGCGTAGCCCAAGGCTTCGATCTGCGCGCGCTTCTCCTTCACCGCGCAGACCACGCCGACGTCGAAGCCCGCCGCCTTCGCCGCGCCCGCCATCGGCAGGCGGTGCGACAGGAAGGCGAAGTCCTCGGTCACCGCGAACAGCATGCGCCGCGGCCCGGCGCCCGGAATCTCCGGCCGCGCCGAGACGATGAGGTA
>JBFWJB010000155.1:0-7206 GCA_050253435.1 Rhodospirillaceae bacterium | reverse complement strand
CGACGGCGTCTCCAAGATCGCCGCCGCATCCGCCCTGCGCCAGACCGGCACCCGCGTCGACGACACCCTGGTGCTGATGGAATTCGACGTCTACCCGCAGACCGCCGCCCGCTTCGCCGAACAGGGCATGGCCCTGCACGCGATGACCAACTGGGCCGACCTGCACGCCGCGCTCGCCGAGAGCGGCCGCATCGAACCGGCGCAGGAGGCGATGCTGGCCGCCTGGGCCGCCGACCCGGTGACCTGGTCGATCGAACACGGCGGGGTGGGCGCATGAACATGGTCTCCACCCTCTCCGCCGCCGCGCTCGCGGAGCGTATTTTCGACACCGTCGGCGACCTCACCCGCGACGAACCCGGCGTCTCGCGCGAAAGTTTCGGCGCGGGCGAAAGCCGCGCCATGGAGGCGGTCGCCGCCATCGCCGCGGAACTCGGGCTTTCCTGCGAAACCGACGCCTACAAAAACCTGTGGATGCGCCTGCCGGAGGATGCGCGCACAGCGCCGCCGGTGATCCTCGGCTCGCACCTCGACTCCGTGCCCCACGGCGGCAACTTCGACGGCCTCGCCGGGGTCGCCGCCGCGATGATGGCGCTCGCCCGCTACCGCGGCCGCGCCGCGGCGGCCCCGCCCTTGCGCGCCCTCGCCCTGCGCGGCGAGGAAAGCGCCTGGTACGGCAAGGCCTACCTCGGCTCCCTCGCCCTCACCGGCAAGCTCGGCGGCGAGGCCCTCGCGCTGCGCCACCGCGACGGCCATGGCACCCTCGGCGGGGCGATGGCGATGCTCGGCATCGATACCGAGGCGATCCGCGCCGGAAAGCCCCTGCTCTCCCCCGGTGACGCCGCCGCCTACCTGGAACTCCACATCGAACAGGGCCCGGTGATGACCGCGCGCGGCTGGCCGGTCACCGCGGTCACCGGCATCCGCGGCAACCTGCGCCACAACGCGGTGCGCTGCACCGGCGAGGCCGGACACTCCGGCGCGGTGCCGCGCTGGCTGCGCAAGGACGCGGTGCTCGCCGTCGCGGAACTGCTCTCCCGCATGGACGAACACTGGCGCGTGCTGCTGCAGATGGGCATGGACCTGGTGATGACCTCGGGCATCTGCACCACCTCGCCCGACAGCCACGCCGTCTCCGTCATCCCCGGCGAGGTGCGCTTCAGCCTGGAAATCCGCAGCCAGGACGCCGCCACCATGGAACGCTTCTACGACCTGGTGCGCGAGGAATGCCGCGCCATCGAGAAATCCCGCGGCGTCGCGTTCTCCTTCGATGCGCGCATCGATACCGCCCCCGCCACCATGGACCCCGCGTGGATCGCCCGCCTCCAGGACGCATCGCTGCGCCTCGGCAACCCGCTGGAGACCATCCCCAGCGGCGCGGGCCACGACGCCGCAGTGTTCGCCAATGCCGGAATTCCCGCCGCCATGGTCTTCGTCCGCAACGAAAACGGCTCCCACAACCCGCACGAGGCCATGGAAACCGCCGACTTCCTCAAAGGCGTCGATCTGCTCACCGAGGCGGTGCGGACGGTGTGAACCACAACCAGGCCAGGGGCTCCGCCCCTGGACCCCGCTGGGGCCTTGGGCCCCAGACTCCATAACTTCTTTTTTGCGCGAAGCGGCATAAGGCGGAATTTCCTACGCTTCCGCGGCGTCGCTGACGACGCGCAACAGGGTGAGCAGCGCGCGGTTGAACGGCACGGGGATGCCGTGGCGCTCCGCCGCGGCGACGATCTCCCCGGTCAGGGCTTCGATCTCCAGGGCGTTTCCGGCGAGGCGGTCGAAGTACATCGAGGTTCCCGCATCCGCCGGATGGGTGGCGAGGACATCCATAGTGCGCAGCGGCGCGTCGGCGGCGAGGGGCGCGCCCTCGGCGCGGCCCACCGACGCCGCCTCTTCCAGCACGCCGAGGCAGAGGTCGCGCACGTCGGCGCGGCGGAACACTCCCTGGCGCTGCAAGGTGAGCGCGGTGACCGGGTTGGCCACCGCGTTGATCAAGAGCTTCTTCCACACCAGGGTGGGGAACTCGCCACTCATCAGGATGCGCATCGGCGTGCCCGCCATCAGGTCGGCGAAGGCATGGCCGTTTTCGTCGTCGGCCACCGCCAGTTCGTAGCTGCCGGCGCGGCGGAAGCGCATGTGATCCGGGGCGAAGCGCTCGCCGTTGAAATAGACCACCGTCGGCACCACCGCGGCGCCCCCGACGAAGGGCGCAAGCCGCGCCGCATGCCCGATGCCGTTCTGCAGCGTGGCGACACGGGTGCCCGGTCCGCACAGGCGGGCGAGCCACGGCGCGGTGGAGGCGGTCTGCTGCGCCTTGGTGGCGATCAGCACCCAGTCCGCGGGTTCGGCCTCTGCGGGGTCGGTGAGCGCGCGCACCGGCACGTCGATGCGGTCCTCCGGACGTTCGATATCGAGGCGGGAGATCGCCCGGCGCACGCAGAGGGTCAGGTTGCACCGCCCCGCGGCGGCAAGCGAGCCGGCGACGATGCCGCCGATGCTGCCCAGCCCGATCACGGCGACGGACGGGGTGTGCGGTGAAGTCATGGGATTCGTCCTCAGGCGTTGCGGCGCTGTTTTTCCTGCCGGTGCATGATGAACCCGGCGATGAGGATTGCAACCGTGACGATGCAGACGATGATCGTGGCGAGCGCGTTGATCTGCGGCGAAACGCCGAGGCGCACCGAGGAATAGACCACCATCGGCAGGGTGGAGGCCCCCGGTCCGGAGACGAAGCTGGCGATCACCAGGTCGTCCAGCGACAGGGTGAATGCCAGGAGCCACCCCGCCACCAGGGCGGGGGCGATCACCGGCACGGTGATGACGAAGAACACCTTGGCGGGCTTTGCGCCGAGGTCGAGCGCCGCCTCCTCGATCGAGACGTCCATCTGGGAGAGCCGCGACTGGATGACCACGGTGACGTAGGCGGTGGAGAAGGTGAGGTGCGCGATGGTGATGGTGGTCATGCCGCGCTCACCCGGCCAGCCGATGAAGTTCTGCAGGGTGACGAACATCAGGAGCAGGGAGAGGCCGATGATCACCTCCGGCATCACCAGGGGCGCGGTGATCAGGGTGGTGAAGGCGGTGCGCCCGCGGAAGCGCCCGAAGCGCGCCAGCACCAGCCCGGCGAGAGAGCCCAGCACCACCGAGCCGGAGGCGTTGAGCACCGCGATCTTGAGGCTGAGCCAGGCGGCGGACAGGATCTGGTCGTTTTCCAGGAGTTCGCCGTACCACTTGGTGGAAAACCCGGCCCACACCGTGACCAGGCGCGACTCGTTGAACGAATAGACGATCAGCGACAGGATCGGCACGTAGAGGAAGGCGTAGCCGAAGGCCAGCACCGAAAACAGGGAAAAGGAGCGCCAGCGCCTCATCGCAAAAGCTCCTCCGCCTTCCGGGTGGATTCCTCCTGCGCCTTCTGGAAGCGCACGATCGGCACCACCAGCAGCAACAGGGTGGCCACAGCCACCGCCGAGGCGACCGGCCAGTCCTTGTTGGAGAAGAACTCGGTCCACAGCACCTTGCCGATCATCAGGGTGTTGGGTCCGCCCAAGAGGTCGGGGATGACGAACTCGCCGACCGAAGGGATGAACACCAGCATCGAGCCCGCGATGACGCCGGGCATGGAAAGCGGCAGGGTGATGGTGAGGAACGCCTTGCCCGGACGGCAGCCGAGGTCGGCCGCAGCCTCCAGCAGGCTTTCGTCCATGCGCGACAGCGTGGCGTAGAGCGGCAGCACCATGAACGGCAGGTAGGAATAGACGATGCCCACCAGCACCGAGAACTCGGTGTGCAGCAGCGGCAGCGGCTGGTCGATCAGCCCGAGCCAGATCAGCACGTTGTTGAGCATGCCGTTGGTCTTGAGAATGCCGATCCAGGCGTAGACGCGGATCAGAAACGAGGTCCAGAACGGCAGGATGATCAGCATCAGGAGCGGCACCCGCAGCTCCGCCTTCGCCTTGGAGATGGCGTACGCCATGGGGTAGCCGAGCAGCAGGCAGGCCACGGTGGCGATCGCGGCGATGCGCACCGAGTTGAGGTAGGCCATCCAGTAGAGGCTGTCCTGCGCCAGCAGCAGATAGTTCTGGAAATTGACCCGCAGCACCATGATGCCGTCTTCGGCCCAGGTGAGCAGCGGCGTATAGGGCGGCTGCGCGATCACCGCCTGGGAAAAGCTGATCTTCAGCACCACGAGGAACGGCAGGCCGAAGAACAGGATCAGCCAGAAGAACGGCACCGCGGTGACCAGCGCGCGGCCCCACGAGACGGTGCCCATAGCCAGCCCGCGCACCCGCGCCACCAGGGTGAACCCCAAGAGCCAGCGCCACAGCATGCCGATGACGGTCATCGACGCCGGGTTGGCGGGTGCCGAGGGCGGGACGGGGGGCGGCATCATGACTGCAGCACCACGCCGTTTTCCGGCTCCCAGGTGAGCCAGACTTCCTGTTCCCAGGTGAGCGGCGAACTGGTGTGGCGCGCAAGGTTGGTGAGCTGCACCCGCACCAGGGTCTTGTTGGGCAGCGCCACGTGGTAGATCGAAACGTCGCCGAGGTAGGCGATTTCCGAGACCACGCCGCGCAGCACGTTGAATTCGGACTCCGGCTTGACGTCGGTGACCGTCATCTTTTCCGGGCGCAGCGCGACGGAAACCGGGGTGCCCGCAGGCAAGGGCTCGCCGTGGGCGATCGCCATGGTGGCGCCCACCTCGTCGCAGGGGATGATCAGCACGCCGTCGGCCTCGCCGGTGACGCGGCCGTCGAACAGGTTGACCGAGCCGATGAAGTCCGCCACGTAGCGGGTGGCCGGGTATTCGTAGATGGTGGAAGGCGAGCCGGTCTGGAGGATGCGGCCTTCGTCCATCACCGCGATGCGGGTGGACATGGTCATCGCCTCCTCCTGGTCGTGAGTGACCATGATGAAGGTGGTGCCCAACTGCTCCTGAATGTTCACCAGTTCGAACTGGGTGTGCTCGCGCAGCTTCTTGTCGAGCGCGCCGAGCGGCTCATCGAGGAGCAGCAGGCGCGGGTGCTTGGCGAGCGAGCGGGCGAGCGCCACGCGCTGGCGCTGGCCGCCGGAAAGCTGGTGCGGGCGGCGCTTCGCATAGGGTTCGAGGCGCACCAGGCGCAGCATCTCGGCGACGCGCTCGCGGATCTGCGGCTTGGTCGCGCCCTCCTGGCGCAGGCCGAAGGCGACGTTCTGCTCCACCGTCATGTGGGGGAACAGGGCGTAGGACTGGAACATCATGTTGACCGGGCGGCGATAGGGCGGGACATGGGTCATGTCCACCCCGTCGATGACGATCCGCCCCTTGTCCGGGGTTTCGAGGCCGGCCAGCATGCGCAGAAGCGTGGTCTTGCCGCAGCCCGAGGCGCCCAAGAGCGAGAAGAACTCGCCCTGGAACACCTCGAGGCTGACGTCGTCCACCGCATAGTGGGGACCGAAGGCCTTGGTCACGTTCTCGATCTGAACGATCGGCCGGGCCTTCGGGTCCTGCCAGGCTTCCAAACTTTGCGCGGCGCGCACGCCCTGGGCAACCGGCATCGGCCTCTCCCCCCTGCTGGCAGGCTTACTGGCCGGTCTTGACGCGGGTCCAGGCGCGCACCCGATAGCGGATCAGGGCCTGGTCGTTGTCCGGCAGCATATAGAGCTTGGCCATCACGTCTTCCGGCGGATAGATGCCGGGATCGTTGCGGATTTCCGGATCCACCAGGGCGTTGGCCGCCTTGTTGGCGTTGGCGTAGGAGACGAAGTTGGAGATCTTCGCCACCACCTCGGGCTTCATGATGAAGTTGATGTAGGCGTGCGCCTCCGCCGGGTCGGGCGCGTCTTTCGGGATCAGCATCATGTCGGTCCACAGCACCGCCCCTTCCTTGGGGATGATGTAGCGGATGTTGACGCCGTTTTTCGCCTCTTGCGCGCGGGTGCGGGCCTGCAGAATATCGCCCGAATAGCCGTGAGCGACGCAGATGTCGCCGTTGGCGAGGTCGTTGATGTACTGCGAGCCGTGGAAGTACTTGATGTAGGGGCGGATGCTCTTGAACAGGTCGGCCGCGGCGTCGATGTCGGCCTTGTTCTTGGTCGCCACGTCCTTGCCGAGGTAGCGCAGCGCCATGGCGAAGGTCTCTTCCTGGTCGTCGAGGAAGGAGATGCCGCAGGCGGCGAGCTTCTTCGCGTTCTCGGGTTTGAAGATCATCGCCAGCGAGCCGATGTCGGCGGACTCGCCGAGCGCCGCCTTGACCTTATCGACGTTGATGCCGATGCCGGTGGTGCCCCACATGTAGGGCACGCCGTGGGCGTTGCCCGGGTCGATCGAGGCGAGCGCCTTCATCAGGCCGGGGTCCATGTTCTTGAGGTTCGGCAGCTTCGACTTGTCGAGCTTCTGATAGAGCCCGGACTTGATCTGCCGCATCGCGAACGGGCGCGCGGTGGGGAACACCACGTCATAGCCCGACTTCCCGGCCAGAAGCTTGGCCTCCAACACCTCGTTGCTGTCGTAGACGTCGTAGACCGCCTTGATGCCGGTTTCCTTGGTGAAGGTTTCCAGCGTGTCCTCGGCGATATAGTCGCTCCAGTTGTAGAGGTGCACGACCTTGTCCGCGGCCCGGGCGGGGGCAACGGCCAAGCTGCACGTCAAGGCTGCCGCAAAGGCGGCGCAAGTGGCGGTACGCATCGGTTGAGGTCTCCCTGAAGAAAAAGAACCCGTTGCCCTGTCCGGCCACACCGGACGCGCGGAGCCGCCCCCATTGCGGAGACGACCCCTCTCTCTTGGCGGAATGTGGACTGATTTTCAGTCAACGACAAGAGGTGTGCCCACCTCTTGCGCAGTTTTTGAGGGTGGATTGCGTTTCCCGTTCCCAATCGGCCAAGCCCTTCCACCTGCGGGAGAATGCGCGGGGGCGGATCAGCGCCGCGTCGCCTCCGCGATGATGCCGTCGATCTGGCCGTTCATCGTCTGCATGCGGGCCGACAGGCTCTCCGCCGCGCCGAGAACCTCGCCCGAAGCGCGCGAGGTGGCGAGCACCTGGTCGTTGATCTCGGCGATGGCGGCGGAGACGGTGTTGACCGAATCCGCCGCGCTCTGGATGTTGGAGACGATCTCGCCGACTTCGGCGCTCTGTTCTTCAACCGTGGCGCGAATGGTGTGCGCGATCTCGTTGATGTCGGCGATGGTGCGCGACACCTCGCCGATCACCGTCACCGTCTGGCGCG
>JBFWJB010000154.1:0-7295 GCA_050253435.1 Rhodospirillaceae bacterium | reverse complement strand
GGTCATCCCCTCCTTCCCGGCGAACACCGAAACCAGGGTGTGCACGCTGTTGAGGCGGCCCTGCGCCTCCCGGCCCAGTGCGCGGGCGATCGCCGCATCGGCGCCGATGCTCTGCCAGGTGATGGCGCGGAAGAGCGCAAGGTCGCTCTGCACCATCATCATGCGCAGGGTGGAAAGGCGCTGCTCGCGCGCCGCCACGGTGGTCAGCATGTCGGCGGCGGCCTGCCGCTGCTCGACGATGACGCGGTACGACATCAGCCCGGCGAGCAGCGCGGCGGCAACCACCAGTCCCGGCGAGACCAGGAGCTTCCAGCGCAAGGGCCAATCGCGGAAACGCACGAACACGGACGGCATCCTCCGGAACGGGGCTCGATGACCAATCGGCGAACAACGGACAACTTATACGAAGTCTACGGGCTCTTCCTCGCCGCCGCCAGACGGGATTTTACGCCGCGGCGCGGCGCGGCGGCGCGGCGGGCGAAAAAGGCGATTGAAATGCACGCGGTTCCCGCGCCATGCTGTCGGGCGCCGCAGCCGTCCGCCGGGCGAGTGCGCCGGTATCGCCGCGTTGCGGGTTTTTCATGTCGTTGTCCCTTTCCCATCTGGCGTTTCTCGTCGGCACCGTCGCCGTCGCCCTTTTTCTCGGCCTGCGCGCCGGGCGCGGCGCCAAAACCGCCGAAGGCTTCAGCCTCGCCGGGCGGTCCTCGGGCGTCGCGGTGATCGCGGGCGGCATCGCCGGCACCGTGATCGGCGGCGCCGCGACCATCGGCACCGCCCAGCTTGCCTATAACATGGGATTGTCCGCCTGGTGGTTCACCCTGGGCTCGGGCATCGGGTTCATCCTTATCGGCGCGTTCTACGCGCGGCCGCTGCGCCGCTCGGGGCTCGAGACGGTGTCGCAGTACCTGGTCGCCAGCTACGGCCGCGGCGCCGGGCCGATCGCCAGCCTCGCCTCCTCCCTCGGCATCCTGTTTTCCGCGGTGGCGAGCGCGCTCTCCGCGATTCCGATGTTCGGCGCGCTGTTCGGGCTGTCCACCCCGGCGGCCGCCGGGCTGATCGTGCTTCTGGTGATCGGCTACGTCGCCTTCGGCGGGATGAGGGGCGCGGGCGTCGCCGGGCTGTTCAAGCTCGTCGTCATCTGGCTCACCCTGTTCGCCGCGGGCGTGGTGGCGCTCTCCCAGCTTTCCGCCCTGCCGGATGCGGCGGCGCGCTTTCCCGCCTTCCCGTGGTTCAGCCTGTTCGGCCGCGGCCCCTGGCAGACCTGGGGCAACCTGTTCTCGCTGATCGTCGGCATCATCTGCACCCAGACCTACATCCAGGCGCTCTACGCCGCCTCGGACTCGCGCACCGCCGCCATCGGCGCCTACACCGCCGCGGCGATCACCATTCCGGTGGGGCTGCCCTCGGTGGCGATCGGCATGGCGATGCGCGCCGCCCATCCGGAAATGCCGCCGATTCTCGCCCTGCCGATGTTCCTCTTGGAAAACATGCCGCCCGCCATCGCCGGCATCGGCATCGGCGGGCTGATGCTTTCGGTGATCGGCTCGATCGCCGGACTGACGCTCGGCATCGGCACGATGATCTCGCGCGACATCGGCGAGGCGGTGCTCGGGCTCTCCCGCGACCGCGACATCCTGCGCCTCAACCGCGCAAGCGTGCTCGTCGTCACCGCCATCGCCGCGCTGATCGCCGCCACCCACCTCGACAGCTACGTGCTGGACTGGAACTACATGTCGATGGCGCTGCGCGGCGCGGGCATCTTCATTCCCCTGTCGCTGGCGGTGTTCGCGCCGAAGCGCCTGCCCGCCGCCTGGGCGGTGGTCTCGATGGCCGCCAGCACGCTCGCCGCGGTGGCGGGCAAGCTGGTGTTCGCCTGGCCGGTCAACCCGCTCTATGTCGGAGTCGCGGTCAGCGCGGCGGTGGTCGGCGCGGGACTTCTCGCGGCGCGCGGCGCGCGCCCAAGCGGCGAGGACGTTTCGCCGGGGGAATGACCCCCGCCTTGACCGCTCCGCCAAACCCCCGTAGCCTTTTGCATATTCCGTTTTCGTGCGGGACGGGAAGCCCGCGCAATCCATGCATCCGGCACCACGGAGTGACGATGGGGGATACCGCGGATCATCGCCATGCCGTCTCGCGATTCGGCATCCGCGCAAAGTTGTGGCTCGCTTTCGGCGGAGTCGCGGCGATGACCGTTCTTGCCAGTTTCGTCGCCCTGCGCGCCTTCGACATCGCGGGCGACGCGATCGACAAGATCGCGCAGCGCCGCCTGCCGGTGATGGTGGCGCTCACCCGCATGACGCAGCAGGGCAACCTCCTGCTCGCCACGGCGCCGTCGCTGATCTACGCCCCGTCGCTGGAGGCGCTGCAGGTCAACGAACGCAACGTTGCCGCGGCGGAGGAGGCGTTCATCGCGGCCCAGGCGGAAGCGCGCAAGGCGCTTGCCACGGTGAGCGCCCCCGGCATCGACGCGGTGGGCGAGCTGTCCTCGCGCATCGGCGCGCACCTGCAGATTCTACAGTCCTCGATGGAGCATCGCTGGCTGCTGATGGAGCAGGAACGCATCCTCAGCGAGCGGCTGCAGGCCTCTCCCCTGGCGCACAAGCGGCCGGCGCTTGCCGGCATCGCCGGGCACATTCCGCATGCGCCGCTGCAGCACCTGCCGATGCTGGCGAAGACGGTCTCCCAGTTCGCTCCCGAGGGCTCGGCCGAGGCCGACGAACTCTTCAAGCTGATCTCCCTGCGCCGCGGCGAGATCTCGATGCTGAGCATGGCGACGAGCCAGCTCGACCATATCCGCCGCCTCGGCGGCCTGCTCGACGCGGAGACCGGAAGCCTCATCGAATCCTGGCAATCCTCGGGCGCGGACGACCGCGCCGCGGTGATCGCGAGCCTGAAGTCCGGCCGCTCCATCCTCATCGTCACCAGCGGCATCGCGGTGCTTGCGGCGCTCGGCATCGCCTGGCTCTATGTCGGCCGCCGCATCGCGCGGCGCATCTCGGCGCTCACCGCGAGCATGCTGACGATCGCGGACGGCGACTACGACGCGCGGATTCCCGAAGGCGGCAACGACGAGGTGACGCGCATGGCAAGCGCGCTTGCGGTATTCCGCGACGCGATGCGCCGCCTCGACCTGCTCGCCCGCTGCGACCCGCTGACCGGACTGCTCAACCGCAACGGCCTCGCCGAGCGCGGCGACGCCCTGCTCGCCGCGGACGGCGCGGGAGCGCTGGTCTACCTCAACCTCGCGGCGTTCAAGGACATCAACGACACCTTCGGCCACGATACCGGCGACCGCATCCTGGTGGAGGTGGCGGACCGCCTGCGCGGCGTCGCGGGCGAGGACTGGGTGCTGTCGCGCCTCGGCGGCGACGACTTCGCGGCGCTGATCCCCGGCTGCGACGCCGCGGCGGCGGAGGCGCAGGCGCTGCGCATCCAGGCGGCGCTGGCGCAGCCGCCGGACGGCAGCCCGGTGCCGGACCTGCGCGCCGCCATCGGCATCGCGCTCTATCCGCGCTACGGCGTCACCACCGCCGCGCTGCTGCAATACGCCGACATGGCGATGAACGCGGCGCGCGCCGCCGCCGAGACGCCCCTGCGCTTCTACGAACCGGCGCTCGGGACCGCCGCGCTGCACCGCAAGGCGATCCGCGCCGAGCTGCGCAAGGGCCTGGATGAGGGGCAGTTCCGGCTGGTCTATCAGCCCAAGGTGGAGATTTCGAGCGGCCGCGTCGTCGGCGTGGAATCGCTGTTGCGCTGGACCCATCCGGACCGGGGGGCGATCCCGCCCGCCGATTTCATTCCGGTGGCGGAGCGCTCCGGCTTCATCCAGGCGCTGGGGGCCTGGGTGCTGGCGGAATCCTGCCGTCAGGTGCGGCGCTGGCGCGACGAGGGGCTGGCGCTTTCGGTGGCGGTCAACTTCTCCGCCTCGCAGTTCCTGCGCGCCGACGTGGTCGCCGTGGTGGAGCGCGTGCTGGCGGAAACCGGCCTGCCGCCGCAGAACCTGGAAATCGAAATCACCGAGAGCGTGTTCCTGCGCGGCGAGGCCGAGGTGCTGCAGCGCCTGGGCGAGCTGCGCGCCTTCGGCATCGGCCTGGCGCTCGACGACTTCGGCACCGGCTATTCCTCGCTCTCCTATCTCAAACGGCTGCCGGTCTCGTGCCTGAAGATCGACCAGTCCTTCGTGCGCGACATGTTCTCCTCCGCCGCCGACACCCGCATCACCGGCGAGATCATCCGCATGGCCCACGAACTCGGCCTCACCGTGGTCGCCGAGGGCATCGAGGAGGAGCGTCAGTTCGCCTTCTTCCGCGATGCGGGCTGCGACATCGACCAGGGCTTTCTCTTCGCCCGGCCGATGGAGGCGCAGAGCCTGCCGCCCTTCCTCGCCGCGCGCGATGCGGCCGGAGGCCCGCGATGCGACGCCTGATCCCCGCCGCCGCCTTGGCGCTTTGGTGCGCCCTGGCCGCCCCCGCCTTCGGCTTTTCCGCGGCGGTGCTCTACAACGTCGGCGGCAAGCTGGACAAAAGCTTCAACGAATCCGCCTTCCACGGCGTCGCCGCGGCGCGCGCCGAAAAGCGCCTGCGCATCGCCGAATACGAGCCGCAGGGGGATGCCGACCGCATCCCGATGCTGCGCCTCGCCGCCGCCTCCGCCGACGTCGTGGTGGCGGTGGGCTTCGCCTACCGCGACAGCCTCGATCTGGTGGCGCGTGAAAACCCCAAGGTCCGCTTCGCCATCGTCGATGAGATCGTCACCCTGCCCAACGTGCAATCGATCCGCTTCCGCGAGCACGAAGGCGCGTTTCTCGCCGGAGTGGCCGCGGCGCTCGCCTCCAAGTCCCATGTCGTCGGCTTCGTCGGCGGCATGGACAGCGCCCTGGTGCGGCGCTTCCAGGCGGGCTACGAACAGGGGGCGCGCTACGCCGAGCCGAGCACCCGGGTGCTCGCGCGGATGATCGGGCCGGGGGTGGAGGCGTTTTCCGACCCGGTGTCCGGCTTCCTCCTCGCCGGGGAGGAGATCGCAGCCGGGGCCGACGTGCTGTTCGCCGCCGCCGGGGCCTCCGGCCTCGGCGTCTACCAGAAGGCGGCGGATGCGGGCAAGCTCGCCATCGGCGTGGACTCCGACCAGACCTATCTGTTCCCCGGCACCATGCTGACCTCGGTGGTGAAAAACGTCGGCACCGCGGTGGCGCACGTGCTCAACGCCGCGGCGGAGGGCGACTGGAGCAACGGCACCAAGAGCTTCGGCCTGAAGGAAGGCGGCCTTTCGCTCGCCTTCGGCCCGCACAATGCGCCGCTCGTCACTCCCGCCATCGCCGACGCGGTGGAGACGGCGCGCCTGGCGATCGTCGAGGAGCGCCTGCACGTTGCGGAAACGCCGAGCGCCGCCGCGCCGGCGACGATCCGCGGCGACTTCTGAATCCCGCAAAAAGACCGGAAAAGTCGCATCCGCGCGCCTTTCACAATTGCGAGTCGGTGACGAGGTTCAATCCCAAGAGTCTTTGGCGCTCGCAAAATTCAACGCGCGGGATATTGAGCGGCGGTCCATTTTCCTGCCGCATGGCATCAACTTATTCTTGAACCATTCCCAATCAGCCCGATAGCGTGCGGTTATCGCAACGCAATTCATATCCTTATTTTTGGACATGTGTAGTATGTCCCCTTACACGGCAAACAATTCTCAAATTTATATTTGAAAACGCCTGCCCCTTTATAACAACATCCTCTACTCACCGATAAGAAACTAAAAATACCGCTCCTAAACCTCCTTGGGCAGAGGCACATCATGACGTTCCTGAAAAACCTGCGGCTTCCCGTGAAGCTGTACACCAGCGCTGCGCTGATCATCGGGCTGATTGCGGTGATGGCGCTTTCCTCCTGGTCCGCCTTCCAGGATATCGGGCGGACCTTCCGCTCGGTGCGCGGCACGGTGGAGTTGTCCACCCTGGCGCAGACCGCACAGTTCCAGATGGCGAACGCAGGCTACGGCAACCTCGGCGTCTCCAAGGCGCAGACTGCAGGAGACCTCGCCGCTTACGAAGCCGCCAGCGCCAAGGCGCGCGCCGCGGCGCTCAAGAGCATCGGCGCGGCGGTGACGGCCGCCGACGGCGCGGGCAACCGCGAGCTACTGGCCGCGATGCAGGCCAAGGTGGCGGAGTACAGCCGCCTCTCCGACCAGGGCCTGACGCTGCGCCACGACTACCTCGCGGCAACCGGCGCCCTGGCGCAAAGCGAACCCGCCCTCGACAAGGCGGTGAACGCCGCCCTCGACCAGGCCCTGGAAAGAAAGCTCCCTCTCCTCTCCGGCCCGCTGCTCACCGCGCAGCGCCACCTTGCGTCCGCGCGCGGGGCGATGAAGCGCTTCCTCCTCACCAATGCCGAGGCGGATGCGAAGCAGCAGAAAATCAGCCTCGCCACCGCCTGGGCCGCCATCGACGTGGCGTCGAAGGCCGCCAAGGGCACCAGCCTGGACGATGCGCTCACCGGCGTGGCAGCGGCGATGACCGGCTACGGCGCCGCGGCGAAAGCGGTGATGGACATCGCGGAAAGCAGCAACGGCCTGTGGTACGGCCAGGCGCGCGCGGTGCGCGAGGCGATGAACGCGGCGACGGAAAAGGCGGTGGATCATCTGCTCTCCGCCGGACGCACCGATATCGCCGCTGCGGTGGCGAGCATCACCGCCGCCTCTTCGCTGCTTGCCGCAGTGGCGGCCCTGGTGCTGGTGGTGGTAATCGCCCTCAACACCATGACCGTATTCCTGGTGGCGCGGCCGATCGTCGCGGTGACCGGGGTGATGGACCGCCTCGCCCACGGCGACAACGCCGTCGAGGTGCCCTACCGCGGACAGACCGACGAGGTCGGCGGCATCGCCCAGGCGGTGCAGGTGTTCAAGGAGAACGCCCTGCGTCTGGAGCAGATGACCGCCGAGCAGGAGGCCCACAAGGCGCAGGCGGAAGCCGAGAAGAAGCGGGCGATGAACGAGCTCGCCGACGCCATGGAGGCGAGCGTCAAGGGCATCGCGGAATCGGTCTCCGCCGCCGCGACGCAGATGCACGACACCGCCGCCGCGCTCTCCGGCATCGCCCAGGAAACCAGCGCCCAGGCGACCTCGGTGGCCGCCGCCACCGAGCAGGCGACCAACAACGTCGAGACCGTGGCCTCGGCGGCGGAGGAGCTTTCCTCCTCGATCCAGGAGATCGGCCGCCAGGTCACCGCCGCCTCCGGCATCGCCGCCTCGGCGGTGCAGCAGACGGAAAAGACCAACGGCCTGGTCTCCGACCTCGCGCAGGCCGCGTC
>JBFWJB010000153.1:0-7307 GCA_050253435.1 Rhodospirillaceae bacterium | reverse complement strand
GCGGGCGAGCGCGGCGGCGAATCCCGGCTCCGCCTCTTCCGCGGTTTGCGGCGCGGCGGGTTCGCGGATGAGGAACACCGCAATCAGCGGCAGGGTCAGCACGCAGGCGAGCGCCGCATAGGCGGCAGGCCAGCCGAAGCGCGCGGCGAGGAGGAGCCCGCCCGCGCCGCCGATCACCGTACCGCCGATGTGCCAGCCCGCCACGGTGGCGGCGGAGCCTGCGCCCATGTGCGCCGCATCGAGGGTTTCGATGCGGTAGGCGTCCACCACCACGTCGAGGGAGGCGGAGACCGCGGCGACGGCGGCGGCGCAGGCGGCCATGGCGGCGAGGCCGCGGCTCGGGTCCTGGCGGCCGAGCAGCAGCACCGCGGCGATCAGGCAGCAGAGCAGCAGCGCGAGCCAGCCGCGCCGCTGCCCGAGGCCGGAGAACAGCGGCGCCCTGGCGCGGTCGAAGAGAGGCGCCCACAGGAAGTTGATGGCGTAGGGTGTCGCCACCGCGCCGAAGGCGGCCACCGCGGTGCGGCTGAGCCCCGTATCCGCCAGCCAGATCGACAGATTGGCGAAGACCAGCGGCGACGGCAGGCCGCTCGCCACGCCGAGGATCAGCACCGGCAGCAGCCGGGCGTCCCGATAGACGGCGAGCGCGGCGGCGAGCCGGGCCATCGCCTCAGCCGGAATCGCGGGCGGCGCGGGCGGCGCGCTTGCGGTCGTTGGGGTCGAGGATGGCCTTGCGCAGGCGGATGTTGTGCGGCGTCACCTCGACCCGCTCGTCGTCCTCGATGTAGGAGAGCGCCTCTTCCAGCGACATCTTGCGCGGCGTGGTCAGCACCACCGCTTCGTCCTTCGAGGTGGTGCGGATGTTGGTCAGCTGCTTCGCCTTGAGCGGGTTGACCTCCAGGTCCTGGCCGCGCGCGTTCTCGCCGATGATCATGCCGGTATAGACGTCGACGCCCGAGGTGATGAACAGCGGGCCGCGCTCCTCCAGGTACCACAGCGCATAGGGGACCGAGGTGCCCTGCGCGGTGGAGACGAGAACGCCGTTGCGGCGGCCCTCGATCGGGCCCTTGTAGGGGGCGTAGCCGTGGAACAGGCGGTTCATCACGCCGGTGCCGCGGGTATCGGTCATGAATTCGCCGTGGTAGCCGATCAGGCCGCGCGACGGCGCAAGGAAGGAGAGCCGCATCTTGCCGCCGCCGGAGGGGCGCATCTCGGTCATCTCCGCCTTGCGCTGCGACATCTTGTCGACGACGGAGCCGGAGTATTCCTCGTCCACGTCGATCACCACTTCCTCGATCGGCTCTTCCTTTTCCCCGGTTTCCGGGTTGTCGTGGAAGAGCACGCGCGGGCGGGAGACCGACATTTCGAAGCCTTCGCGGCGCATCGTCTCGATCAGCACGCCGAGCTGCAGTTCGCCGCGGCCGCCGACCTCGAAGGCGTCGCGGTCGGCGGATTCCTTGACCGTCAGCGCCACGTTGCCCTCGGCCTCGCGCTTCAGGCGTTCGCCGATCATGCGGCCGGTGACTTTCGTCCCCTCGCGCCCGGCGAGCGGCGAATCGTTGACCGAGAAGGTCATCGCCAGCGTCGGCGGGTCGATCGGGTGCGCCGCCAGCGCCTCGGTGACGTCCGGCGCGCAGAGGGTATCGGCCACCGTGGCGTCGGTGAACCCGGCGAGCGCGATGATGTCGCCCGCCTCGGCGGAGTCCACCGGCACGCGCTCGAGGCCGCGGAAGGCGAGAATCTGGCTGGCGCGCGCCTGCTCGACCAGGCGGCCGTCGCGGTGCAGCGCCTTGATCGCCATATTGCGGGAGACCCGTCCGTCGAGGATGCGCCCGGTGAGCACGCGGCCGAGATAGGGGTCGGCCTCCAGTGTCGTCGCCAGCATGCGGAAGGGTTTTTCCAGGTTCGCCTCCGGCTCCGGCACGTGGGCGACGATCAGTTCGAACAGCGGGGTGAGGTCGGTGTGCGGATCGGAGAGCGACTTCGCCGCCCAGCCGTCGCGCCCCACTGCATAGAGCATGGGGAAGTCGAGCTGCTCGTCGGTGGCGTCCAACGCCGCGAACAGGTCGAAGATTTCGTCGTGCACTTCGTCGGGGCGCGCGTCGCCGCGGTCCACCTTATTGATCACCACGATCGGCCTGAGCCCCAGCTTCAACGCCTTGCCGACGACGAACTTGGTCTGCGGCAGCGGGCCTTCGGCGGCGTCCACCAGCACCACCACGCCGTCCACCATGTCGAGGATGCGCTCCACCTCGCCGCCGAAGTCGGCGTGGCCGGGGGTATCGACGATGTTGATGCGGATATCGTGCCACAGCACCGAGGTGCACTTGGCGAGGATGGTGATGCCGCGCTCACGCTCCAGGTCGTTGGAGTCCATGGCGCGTTCCGCCACCGTCTGGTTGGCGCGGAAGGTTCCGCTCTGCTTGAGCAAATTATCGACCAGCGTGGTTTTGCCGTGATCGACGTGCGCAATGATCGCGATATTGCGACGCTGCATTAACTTTGTCCTGTCAGGTTGGCGGTGCGTGACGGTGCCGGATCAAGCCGTCGCCCGCGCGTACAGTTCCCCCATGGGGCGCTCCGGTCTGGCCCCGAAATGGGTAATGATGTGCCCGGCTGCCAGGTTTCCCAGGCGTCCGCAGGCGGAAAGATCGAGATCTTGCGTGTAGGCGCGCAGAAAACCGGCGGCAAAGGCGTCGCCCGCGCCGGTGGTGTCCACCACTTTGGCCACGGGGTCGGAGGCCACGGCCAGGGTCTCCCCGCCCGCCACCACGACGCAGCCTTTGGATCCGCGGGTGATCGCGGCAAGGCGCACGTGCGGGCGCAGCGCCTCGAGCGCGGCGTCGAAGCTTTCGGACTCGAACAGCGCCATCGCCTCGTCCTCGTTGGCGAAGAGGATGTCCACCTCGCGCTTCACCAGGTCCTGGAATTCCTCGCGGTGGCGGTTGACGCAGAACGGGTCGGACAGCGACAGCGCCACGGTGCGCCCGGCGGCGCGGGCGGCGTGGCAGGCCTTCAGCATCGCCGCCTTGGCGGCGGGCTCGTCCCACAGATAGCCTTCCAGGTAGACTGCCTTGGCGCCGGCGACCAGCGCCTCGTCCACGTCGTTGGAGGTGAGCTCGCGGCACGCGCCGAGATAGGTGTTCATCGTGCGCTCGCCGTCGCCGGTGACGAGAATCAGGCAGCGCGCGGTGGAGGCGCCGTTGGCGCTGGGCGCGCAGCCGAAGGCGACCCCCGCCTTTTCGATGTCGTGGCGGAACACCGTGCCGAGAACGTCGTCCTTCACCTTGCCGATATAGGCGGGGTTGCCGCCGAGGGAGGCGATCACCGCGGCGGTGTTGGCCGCCGAGCCGCCCGAACACTCGACACCCGGGCCCATGGCGCGATAGATTGCCTCGGCGCGCTCGGCATCGATCAGGGCCATGATGCCCTTGTCCATGCCGTGCGCGGCGAGGAAGGCCTCGTCGGCGTGGGCCAGGACATCGACGATGGCGTTGCCGACGGCAACCACGTCATGAGCCGTGGACATGCGCGTTCTCCTCACAAGCGGTTCTTCAAGCGGCGGCAGTATACTCAGCCGCGGGCCGATCACAAGCAGTCCCGGGTTGCGGTTGCGTGAATGCCGCGGGACGCAAACTTTTCGAGGCGGTCTATAGATGTTTGGTCTGTTCGTCAAATCTCTTGCGCAATTGTCCGACCCGCGCACCCGCGGCGTGGTGTGGCGGGCGCTCGGCCTCGGCCTGCTGCTCTACGTCGCGGTGGTCGCCGGAGTGTGGTGGGGATTGAGCTTTCTTTCCGAGACCCGCTGGGAAACCGTCAACGCGCTGATCGCCGCCGCCGGGGGGCTGGTGGCGCTGGTCGCAGGCGCGCTGATCTACCCGGCGCTGGTCACCGTGCTGATCGGTCTGTTCTCCGAGGCGATCTGCCGCCGCGTCGAAGCTCTGCACTATCCGGAGCGCGGCGCAGGGCGGGAACAACCGCTGACGGAAATCCTCGTCGGGACGATCAACTTCGCCGGAAAGACTCTCGCGCTGAATCTTCTCACGCTGTTGCTGACGTTCATCATTCCCGGCGTGAATATCTTTGTGTTTATTGCGATCAACGGCTATCTTGTGTCGGTCGAGTATTTTGAAATGGCCGCTGTCCGACGCGTCGATCTGAAACAGACCAACGCCTTGCGCAAGCGGCATTTCTTTCGATTGTGGGGAGCGGGTGCGGTTTTCGCGGTGGGCATGGCGGTGCCGGTGATCGGCATCGTCGCGCCGGTGGTCGCGATGATCTTCATGGTCCACGTGCTGGAAACCGTGCGCCTTCCCGCCACCAAGACCCCCGAAACAGGGGGCGGACGAGGGATGTGACCCCGCAGCAAACGAGGGAGAACCGATATGTTCCGTTTGTCCGGGCTGGGACCGGCAACCGTGCCGGAAGACGCCCAAGACAAGGAGACCCCCGCCTCCGAGCCCGCGGCCGCCGCCGCGCCGGAGGCCGCTCCGCCGCTCAAACCGTTTTCGAAAAGGGGTAGCCACAACATGCCGAGCAAACCCTCCGCGCCCCAGCAGCCGTTCCGCAACGACATCCCCCGCCGCGTCCTCGACATCCCCGGCGCGCAGCGCAAACCCGCAACCCCGGAAGGCCTGACGGGGGGCGACGGCAAGAAGCTGGTCGTCGGGCGGGAAATCCGCCTCTCCGGCGCGATCTCCTCGTGCGACTGCCTGGTCGTCGAAGGCCAGGTGGAAGCCGACCTCACCGAGGCGCGCATGGTCGTGGTCTCCCGCGGCGGCACCTTCAAAGGCACCGCCACCGTCGCCAATGCGGAAATCTCCGGCCTCTTCGACGGCAACCTCACCGTCTCCGACACCGCCACGGTCAAGCCCGGCGGCGTGGTGCGCGGCACCATCTGCTACGCCAACCTGGTGATGGAAAAAGGCGGCATCGTCGAAGGCACGCTGACCCCGCAGCCGCGCAAATCCGCGCCGGTCAAGGGCCTGATGATGCCTTCCGAAAGCGCCGGCGCCGACGACAGCGGGAGCTGACCGCTCTTGTCCTGCCCGACCGATACGCCGCGGCGTCCTCTGCGCGCTGCGGCGGCAGCCTTCCTGCTTTTTCTTACCGCCGCCTGCGCCGGACCCGGCCTGCAGGAACGCCCGCGCTTCGACCCCGCGCTCACCCGCGCTCTCGCCGCGCTCGCCCACCCCGGCGCGCCGGTGCGCCTCGATGCGCCGCCCGGCCAGGCGAAAAACCTCGACGGCGCGCTGCTCAACGGCCTGTCCGCCGACGACGTCACCGTCATCCTCGGCCCGCCCGCGCGCACCCGCCACGACCCGCCCGCCCAGGTCTGGCTGTTCGAACGCCCGAGCTGCTTCGTCGATGTCTTCCTCTACGACGAAGGCAACGGCTCACGCGTCGTCTATGTTCAGGAACGCTCGAGACTGGTGAAGAAAATCCGACCCGGCGCCTGCCTCGGCGAGGTCTGGCAGACCCGCCAGGAAAAGCCGCGCTAAACCGGATTCGTTACGGGAGGAAGCATATGGAAACGGTATGGCCGTTACCGAAGTTTCATTTCCAGGTGACCTGGGCCGGGCTCCGGCTGTCCTGTCAGGAGGTCTCCGGCCTTGATGCCGAGGCACAGACGATCGAGTACCGGCACGGCAATTCCCCGGAGTTTTCAGTAATTAAGATGCCGGGACTGGTGAGGTCCTCCAACGTCACGCTGAAAAAAATCGTGGTGGAGAACGCAAGCGCGTTCTGGAACCTGTTGGAACAAATCAGGATGAACACGGTCGTACGCGCGACGGCCACGATCGAGCTTCTCGATGAAGGTGGCGCGCCGAAGATGCGTTGGGAACTCGCAAAAGCCTGGCCGGCCAAGATCGGCAAGACGGACTTGACCTCCGACGGCAATGAGGCGGCGATCGAGACGATCGAACTGGCTCATGAGGGCCTGATCCGCATCGGCAGCTGACGGCCCCGCGCCGTCGACAGGCCCGTAAGAGATTTTCGCCGCGTCAGGCGGGGCCCGCCTTCCCCTGTTGCGACAGGATGCGCGGCAGGTTGAGTTCGATCCAGTCGGCCAGACCCGCCACCCGCTCCGCCGCCTCCGCGCCGAGCGGGGTCAGGCTGTATTCGACGTGCGGCGGCACCACCGGATACGACACCCGCAGGACGAAGCCGTCCGCCTCCAGCCATTGCAGGGTTTGCGCGAGCATTTTTTCGCTGACGCCCCCGATCTTCCGGCGCACCTCGCTGAAGCGCAGGGTGCCGTCGCGCAGCGCCATGAGAATCAGCACGCCCCAGCGGCTGGTGACGTGCTTGAGAATTTCCCGGGAAGGACACGCCTCGGCGAAGAGGTTGCCGCGCTGAATCGCATCGGAGAGCGACCCCGGCGGGTATTGCGGAGGGGGTTTGGACATTCTTCAAGCTTACCTTTTTGTTTGTACTTACGAAAAGTTTGTTAGGAGCCTATGTTGTGGCCATCCGCTTCCGAACACAAGGAGTTTCTTCATGATCGTCGTCACCGGAGCTTCCGGCCAGCTTGGCCGCCTGGTTATTTCCAACCTGCTTAAGCGCGTTCCCGCCGCCGAAATCGCCGCCATGGTCCGCTCGCCCGAAAAAGCCGCGGACCTTGCGGCATTGGGGGTGACGGTGCGGCGCGGCGACTATACGGACCCCGCCTCCCTCGACGCCGCGTTCGCCGGGGTGGAGAAGCTGCTGCTGATTTCCTCCAGCGAAGTCGGCCAACGCCTGCCGCAGCACCGCAACGCCATCGAGGCGGCAAAGCGCGCCGGCGCGAAATTGATCGCCTATACCAGCCTCCTTCATGCCGATGCCTCGCCGCTCGGCCTGGGAGAGGAACACCGCGCCACCGAAGCCCTGCTTGCGGCCTCGGGCGTGCCCTATGTGCTGCTGCGCAACGGCTGGTACACCGAGAACTATCTGGCGAGCCTTCCCCCGGCGGTGCAGGGCGGCACGCTCTTCGGCGCGGCGGGCGAGGGGCGCATCTCCTCCGCTCCGCGGGCCGACTATGCCGCCGCAGCCGCCGTGGCGCTGACCGCCCCGGGCCATGCGGGCAAGGTTTACGAGCTTGCGGGTGACGACGCCTATACCCTGGCCGAACTGGCGGCCGAGGCGGGCCGCGCCTCCGGCAAGGCGGTGGCCTATAAGAATCTGTCGGAAGCGGAGTTCCGCGCCGCCCTCGAAGGGGTCGGCCTGCCCGGAGGACTCGCGGCGTTGCTTGCCGATTCCGATGACGGCGCATCGAAGGGCGGCCTGTTCGACGACAGCCGCACGCTCAGCCGCCTGATCGGCCGCCC
>JBFWJB010000152.1:0-7334 GCA_050253435.1 Rhodospirillaceae bacterium | reverse complement strand
ATCTTTTCACCTTCTGAAAGCGCGTGTGCGGGGAAGAAACGGCAACGGAGCCATAACGCCCCGTTGCCGTTGGAAGATCAGGACTTACGCTTAGCGAGAACTTGGTCTATCCCGGCGGTCATGCTTTTGGCCGCCGCGGCGCCCACGGCGGTCTGCAAGGTGGCGGCAACGCCGCGCAGCTGCGCCTCGGTGATCCCGACAGTCAGCGACGCGCCGCAGTGGGCGGCGAGCTGTCCCTCGGTTCCGCTCATCGCCGCAAGCGCGGCCACGGTGGCAAGCTCCCGGTCCTGGTGGGTCAGGATGCCGCGTCCGAAAATGTCGCCGAACAGGTGATCTTTCAGAAACGCGTCGGCGGCGGGGGCGAAGTCGAACAGCCGCCCATGTACCGGGCCGAACAGCTGCGTCTGGGTTTCGGTGCCGAGTTCGCGCAGCGATTTGCCGGTCGGCAGGGGCGAGGCCTCCGGCCCGGCGGCATCGGTAATGCCGCGCGCTTTCCGCGCGTCCACCACGCCGAGAAACGCGCCGAGCCCGTTGAGGCTGCGCGGGAAGCCCGCATAGGCGTACATCTGGACCAGGATTTCCTTGATCTCGTTCACCGTGAGCCCGGCGTCCAGGCCGGCCTCGAGCGCGGGTTTCAGGCGGTCTATGTTGCCGATGGCGGTCAGCGCCGCAATCGGCACGATCGCCCGCTGCCGTACGGTTAAAGCCTCGGTTTCCGCCAGAGCGGCCGTGGGTGCCGTCGTGGCGCCGAACGTCGTGCAGAACAGGCAGTTAAGCAGGATGGCGAGTTTTCGAAACATGCCGGACCTCGATCCTTGTGAAAGCCGATAACGGGTAAAGGGGTGCAGCGCGCCATGCCCGCGGGTGGCGGGCATGGCATCCATTGCGCGGGTTACAGGGCCGCGCGCAGCACCGAAACGATATCCGCCTCGGTCATCGCCGGGCGGCCGGGCAGGTTGCCCTTGCCGTCGTTGATGATGCGGAGCGTCTCCTTGGCGTAGGTTTCGATCTGGCTGCCGTCGATGCCCAGATCGGAGAACCGCGTCGGGCAACCGATCGACTTGAGGAACGCCTCGAACCGGTCGATTCCGGCGAGGGCGCACGCCATGTCGTCCGGTCCTTTGGACTTCAGGCCGAAGATGCGTTCGGCGAACTGCACGAACTTCTTGGTGTTGGTCTTGGCGGCGAAGCGCATCCACGACGGATTGATGATCGCCAGTCCGGCGGCGTGGGTGATGTCGTGGAACGCGGAGACGGTGTGCTCGATCATGTGCACCGGGAAGCCCGCGGAACCGGCGCCCGCCTGCGTCCAGCCGATCAAGGCCACCGAGGCCGCCCACTGCACCTGGGCGCGCGCCTCGATGTCGTTGCCGTCGGCGATGGCCTTGGGGCCGTATTCCATGGCGGTGAGGATCACGCCTTCGGAAATGCGGTCCTGCAGCGGCGTGGTGTCGGCGGCGTTGAGATAGCTTTCGGTAACGTGGGTGATCAGGTCGCAGACGCCATAGGCGGTCTGGTCCTTCGGCACGCTCGCCGTCAGTTCCGGGTCCATCAGGGCGACCTTGGGGTAGAGGCATTCGGCGTGCACGAAGGATTTTTCCGTGGTCTCCGTGTTGGAGAGCACAGCGCCGCAATTGGTCTCCGAGCCGGTGGCCGCCAGGGTCGGAACCGTGATCAGCGGCAGCGCCTTGGTCGGAACGTGCGGCTTGGGCTGGCCGTGGAGGATCATGTCCCACGGGTCGCCGTCATAGAACACCGCCGCCGCCATGACCTTGGCGGCGTCCATGGTGCTGCCGCCGCCCAGCGCGACGATCACGTCGCAGGCGTTCTCGCGCGCCGTCGCCGCGCCGCGACGCACCGACGCAATCTTCGGGTTCGGCTCCACGCCGGAACACTCGAAAACTTCGACGCCCGCCTCGGCCAGGCTTTTGGCCGCGCGGCCGAAGGTGCCGCTCTTCTTGACGCTGCCGCCGCCGGTCACCACCAGGGCGCGCTTGCCGTACTGCGCGGCGATTTCCCCCAGGCGGGAGAGGGCGCCCGCGCCGAACACGATACGGGTCGGATTTTCGAATTCGAATTGCATGTTTTACATCTCCTTGAGGGGGCTGTTGCGATGCGGCGCGGCAGGACCGCGCCGTTCGGCATGCGCGCCCATTACGCGAGGTGCTGTTCGAAGAACGACTGGAGCTTGTCGAAGGGGATGATCTTCACCTGGTCGTAGAGATCGACATGGTCGGCGCCCGGGATGATCATCAGCTCCTTCGGCTCCGCCGCCGCCTTGTAGGCGTCTTCGCTGAAGTAGCGGGAATGCGCTTCCGACCCGGCGATCAGCAGCATCGGCCGCGGTGAGATTTCCGCCACGTAGGTCAGAAGCGGCATGTTCATGAACGACAGCGGATTGGTCACGGTCCAGCCGCCGTTGGAGTTCACCGAGCGCTTGTGGTAGCCGCGCTTGGTCTTGTAGTAGCCGTAGTACATCCGGATCACCGGGTTATCGACCCCGTCGAGGCTGTCCGGCAGACCGCCCGCCATCGCCGGTTTGCCGTTGGCGACGTCGGTCCAACGCTGACGGCTCATCGTCTTCAGCGCCTCGGCGCGTTGTGCGGCGGTCATGGCGTCGTAGTAGCCTTTCGCCATCACCCGCGACATGTCGTACATGCTGGCGGTCGCGACCGCCTTCACGCGCTTGTCGGCGGCCACCGCGTTGAGCGCCATGCCGCCGAAGCCGCAAATACCGATAATGCCGATCCGCTCGCGGTTCACCGCGCTGTTGAGACCGAGAAAGTCGACCGCCGCCATGAAGTCTTCGGTGTTGATGTCGGGCGAGGCCACGTCGCGCACCGGGCCGCCGCTTTCCCCGACATAGGACGGATCGAACGCCAGGGTAACGAAGCCGCGCTCGGCCATGGTCTGTGCGTAGAGGCCGGCGGACTGCTCCTTGACCGCGCCGAACGGGCCCGCCACCGCGATTGCCGGAAGCGGCCGGCTGCCGCGGTTCTTCGGCAGGTAGAGGTCGCCGACGAGGGGGACTCCGTAACGGTTGGTGAAGGAGACCTTACTATGGTCGACCGCGTCGCTCTTGGGGAAGGTCTTGTCCCATGCGGCGTTGTTCTGAGCCAGCGCGGGCGCGGCGGCAACGGACGATGCGCCCAGGGCGGCCAGGCCTGCGCCGGTCAGTTTCAGGACGTCCCGGCGTCCGACGCCCGCGGTGTCCTGCTGCGTCTCCGCATGTTCGGTTCCGCTATGCTTGTCCATGGTTCACCTCTCCTTCGGTCGTGATGCACGAATGTCCGCAGAGCGGCGGACTCGAGGTGTCCGCTTCATGCACGACAGAGAGTAAGGACACATGCCCGGGGACGGGTAGATCAATCCTGTCGAATTTTTGCCCGATCCTATTTTCTCGGCGGCAAATGGGTTGCCTAACGCCCTCCTGGACGCAATAGTCGATTCTCGATTCAACGTCGGAGCCTTCATTATGGAGAGCAAGCATCTCCCACAGCGCAGGGAAGACCTTGGGACGCCGCGCCGCGACGCCGCCTGGGCCCCTCCCGTCGACCTGGCGGGCGCGATTGCCCAATGGACCAAGGGAAAAAATCGCTTCGATCCCCTGATTCCGGGGCTGAGCCTGCATCGGTGGGAAGCGCCGACCGAGCCCACAAGCTATATGCTGGCGCCGAGCATTTGCCTGATCGGCCAGGGCAGCAAACGCGTGTTCCTGGGCGAGGGGGCGTATGTCTATGACGCGCATCGCTTCCTGGTCACGTCCCTCGATCTGCCGGTGACGGCGCAGATCATCGAGGCCAGTCCGGAAAAACCCTATCTCGGCCTGACGCTGGAATTGGATTTGCGCGTGCTCGCCCAGCTTATGCTCGACCATCCCGCCGCAGCGCCCCGGTCGCCCCAGGATCGGCTTGGGATCGCCGTCGGCGAGCTGTCGCCGCCTCTGCTCGACGCCTTCGGGCGTCTGCTCGGTCTGCTGGCGCACCCGGACGACGGCCCGGCTTTGGCGCCGCTGATCAAGCAGGAAATCTTCTACCGCCTGCTGACCGGCGAGCAGGGACCGCGCCTGCGGCAGATCGTTTCCATCGAAAGCCACGGGCACCAGATCGCCCGCGCCATCGGCTGGCTCAAGGACAACTTCCGCAAACCCTTCAAGGTGGAGGACCTGGCGGCCGCCACGGGGTTGAGCGTTTCGGCGTTTCACGCCCACTTCCGGGCGATGACGGCAATGAGCCCGCTGCAGTTTCAGAAGAAGATGCGGTTGAGCGAGGCGCGGCGCCTGATGTTCACCGAGAACATGGATGCGGGAACCGCGGCCTTCGAGGTGGGGTATGAAAGCCCGTCTCAGTTCAGCCGGGAATACAGCCGCCTGTTCGGCGCGCCGCCGCTGCGCGACATCAAGAGCTTGACGCAGGTTTCCGTCAACTAGCGCCCCTTTCATGCTTTCCGGAACGGAGGGAACGAATGGCGGCCGAGATTTTCTTGCCGATGAGACGTCGTATGGAACTGAAACTCTGGATGGGGAGAGCGCTCCTGGTTTTGCTGATGGTGATAAGCGGCCTGATAGCCGCGGCTTATGCCTATCTTCAATCCCCGAAGTTCGGCAGCCTGCCCCAGGGGGCGCGTCTCGAAAGGGTGCGGACATCGCCGCATTTCGTGGATGGCGCGTTCCGGAACCTGGTCCCCACGCCCGTCCTCACCAACGACAGCAGTTTTCTCTCCATCCTGCTTGAGAACACGTTCGGACGGAAAACGCAGCGTTTGAAGCCGGAATCCCCCATTCCTGCCGTGAAGACGGATCTGCGCGCCCTGGATCGTGCGGACGATACGGTGATTTGGCTCGGGCATTCGTCGTATTACGTGCAACTGGGAGGGCGGCGAATCCTGATCGACCCGGTGTTCAGCCGCAATGCCGCCCCGGTCCCCTACGCGAACACCGCATTCTCGGGTACCAGTCTCTATACGGCGGAGGACATGCCGGAGATCGACTATCTCCTCATCACGCATGACCACTGGGATCACCTGGACTATCCGACGGCTGCGGCGCTCCGCCCGAAGATCGGGAAAGTGGTCTGCGGCCTCGGCGTGGGCGCCGACTTCGAGCGGTGGGGCTATGCGAAGGATCGGATTCTGGAAGCCGACTGGTTCGAGTCCTTGGCGCTTGAAAACGATTTCCAGGTCCATGTCTTGCCGGCCCGGCATTATTCCGGGCGCCTGATGGAGAAGAACAAAACCCTGTGGGTGGCCTATGCCCTGGAAACCCCGGAAAGGCGGATATTCCTGAGCGGCGACAGCGGATACGGGCCGCATTTTGCGGAGATCGGCCGGAAGTTCGGCGGTTTCGACCTGGCGATCCTGGACGCGGGCCAATACGACAGGCGCTGGGCGCATATCCACATGTTTCCGGAGGAAGCCGCCCAGGCGGCTGCGGATTTGCATGCAAAGGCGCTTCTTCCCGGTCACATCGGCAAGTTCGCCATCGCCAATCATGCCTGGGATGAACCGTTCGAGCGCCTGGCCGCGGCGAGCGCGGGAAAACCGTACACTCTTCAAACCCCGGAAATCGGCGAACCGCTGCACCTGGAAGGGGGTGCCCCATCCTTCCGCCAATGGTGGAAAGCCCGGAAGTAGCGCTCTTCAGGAATACAGGGACCGACCATGCTGGGCCGCCGCCTCACTCCGGCGTTTGCGCCATCGCCTTCAGCACATGGTTGGCGAAGTGCTTGTCGATGCGCGTGCTGTGGCTGATCAGCCAGTCGTAGAGGAACAGGTTGATGTGGAACAGGGCGAGCAGCTTGTCTTCCGGGTGCGACAGGATTTCCCGCTTGGCGGTGGTGAAGCCGCGGATGAAGGCTTCGTGCTCCTGGATGTGCTCCTGCAGGAAGGGGTAGTCGTAGCGCCGCATGTATTCCTCCTCGGTGGAGAAATGCTCGACGCTGTACGCGCCGAGGAAGACGAACACCTCTTCCGTTGCTGCGGCGTCGTTGCTCTGGATGGCGGCGGACAGCTTGTTGATGTTGTCGAGGAGGTCGTGGTGCTGCCGGTCCACATCGGCGATGCCGGTCTCATAGGCGGGGCACCATTCCAGGCGGTTGTGGAATTCGCGGGTGCCCTCGAACACGCCGGTCTCGATGCAGGTGAGGCAGCGATTCAGGTAGATATCCGCCACCGGGTCGAGGCCGGTTTTTTCCCGGCACTGGCGGAACAGCGGCAGGGCAAGCCCGGTCTCGCCCAGATGGTAATAGGCGACCGCCTTCTCGAAGATGTCGAGGGTGGAGAGCTTGGCCTCGGCGGTGGCGCGATCGTCGCCGTCGAAAACTTCGTAGACGGAAATCGGGCGCAGGCGACCCTTCACCACCACCCGGTCGATGAAGCGGATGAGGTGGTTCTCGGCATCGTCGAGACAGGCCAGCGTGTCTTCGCTGATCAGGATGCCGACATGATACTGCTTGGTCAGGGACTCGAGGCGCGAGGCGACGTTGACCGCATCGCCGATGATCGTCGCCTCCATGCGGCCCATGTGGCCGATGACGCCCAGGGTGGTCAGCCCGGTGTTGAGGCCGATCCCCATGGCGATCGGTTCCTGCCCCGCACTGCTGCGTTGCCCGTTGAGGTGGGAGAGGGCGTCGCGCATGGCGAAGGCGGCTTCGAGCGCATTGCCTGCCCGCTCGGGGAAAAAGGCCATGACCGCATCGCCGATGAACTTGTCGATGATGCCGCCGTGCGTCTGCACTGCGGGCTCCATGAGGGCGAGATAGCCGTTGATGAACTCGAAGGTCTGGTGTGAGGTCATCGCCTCGGACAGCGTGGTGAAGTTGCGGATGTCCGAGAACATGATGGTGATCTTCTTCTCGATCTCATGACCCAGGCGGACATCGAGAATGTCTTCCGTGCCGAGGATGTGGAGAAACCCCTTCGGCACGAAATGGCCGTAGGCTTCCTGGGTTTGCCGCAGCAGGTAAAGGGTGCGGCGGTGCTCCGAACGCAGGTTCAGGAGCTCCTCGTTGGAGATGACGACGGTGTCCGCCGCAGCGGTAGCGGGGGAGTGGGGCGCGTCGGGGAGCGGTTCGTCCATGCCGTTGTCGTCCGATCTCTGGGGTGCTTCTGAGATGACGCGCGAAAACCGCAAGTTGCGGTGTTGCCGCATGAAAATGCAGGTGGCTCTTCGAACGTTGATTTACAAGGGGAAAGTAATGAAAGCGGCGGCACCGGCAGTTTGCAGTCTGTCGGGTTTCAACTTAGTATTATTAAAAAATTTGGTGTGGCGGGATATTCCCGGTTTCTTCCCGCCTGTTTCCTACTTCTTCCCCTCCGCGGCGAGGTGGTGGTGGATC
>JBFWJB010000151.1:0-7414 GCA_050253435.1 Rhodospirillaceae bacterium | reverse complement strand
CGCGGGAACCTTGCTCTCCATCGCCGCCCCGGAAGGGGAGCCCGTGCCGGTGGGCGAGGTCATCTGCCTGATCGGGGGTGAGGGAGAGGCCGCTGTCCAGTCCACCGCTCCGGCTCCGGCTCCGGCTGCCGCCCCGGCTCCGGCGGCATCCGCCGGCCTGATCGAGGTGGCGATGCCGCAGATCAGCATGACGATGATCGACGGCACCATCGTCAAATGGCTGAAGAAGGTGGGCGACCCGATCGCGGAAGGCGAACCCCTGGTGGAAATCCAGACCGACAAGGTGGTGGAGGAACTCGGCTCCGCCGCTTCCGGCGTGCTGCACGCCATCGCCGCGCCGGAGGGGGAGACGGTTGCCGTCGGCGATCCGATCTGCACCATCGCACCCGAGGGCGCGGTGGCGCCCGCCGCCGCTCCGGCCCCCACCGTTGCGGCAGCCGCCCCCGCCACCGCAGTCCCGGCGGCGGGGGCGCGCGGGCCGCAAGGCCGCTTCCGCGCTTCCCCCCTGGCGAAGAAGATCGCCGCCGCAAAGGGCGTGGACCTTGCCGCGATGCAGGGCACCGGCCCCGGCGGCCTGATCGTGCGGGCGGATGTGGAAAACGCCGCCGCGCCGCCGCCCCGGCCCGCCGCGGGCGCAGCCCCCGCCGCGCGGCCCGCGCCGCCGCCGCTCGCCGCCGAGGCCGAGGACACGGTGGTGCCCTTCGAGGGCATCCGCCGGGCGATCGCCGACAACCTGATGCTGTCGAAGCGCTCCACGGCGGAGGTCACCACGGTGGCGGACGCCGACATGGGCGCGGTCAAGGCGATGCGCCAGGTGCTGCCGGTCTCCTACACGGCGTTCTGCGTCCTCGCTGCGGTCAAGGCGCTGCGCGACTACCCGGTGATGAACGCGCTGGTCGAGGACGACCGCATCGTGATTAAGAAACGCATCAACGCGTGCGTGGCGGTGGCCACCAAGATGGGTCTGCTCACCCCGGTGATTTCCGATGCGGGCGAAAAGAACCTGCTCACCATCGCCGACGATATGAACGACCTGGCGGAGCGCGGCCGCGAAGGCAAGCTCGCCGCCCGCGACTTCGAGGGCGGCACCTTCACGGTGACCAACTCCGGCGTCTTCGGCTCGGTGGTGTTCACGCCGATCATCAACCATCCGCAGAGCGCGGTGCTCGGCCTCGGCCGCATCGCGCCGACGCCGGTGGTGCGCGACGGCGCCGTGGTGCCTGCGCTGATGATGTACATGTCCCTCACTTACAACCACCGCTCCATCGACGGGGAGACCGCGGTGAAGTTCCTGCAGCGGGTCCGCCACTACCTGGAACACCCGGACGAGATGCTGGGACTGAAAAAACCCTAAGCGTCCGGCACAGCGGTGTTCCGTCCCCTGCCGCATGTGCCGGACGGCCCTGTCCCGCCGGGAATGCCCCCCCCTGGTTCCCGGCGGGAAGGGCCACGAGAACGCAACCCGGAAAGCCGTCGGAGGAAACGTCATGGCAAAGCTGGGAAAGAAAGACCTACTGGAGTTGTACCGCTGGATGCTGCTTTCCCGCGTGACGGAAGAGCGGATGACGGAATACCACAAACACACCCCCCTGCCGGAGTTGCCCCATGCGGGCATAGGCCAGGAGGCGATCTCCGCCGGAACCGTCTACGGCCTGCGTCAGGACGACCAGATTCTGCCCTCCCTGCGCACCCGCGGCGCGTTCATCTTCAAGGGCATTTCCTCGCGCACGATGATGGCCGGGGCCTTCGCCAAGGTGACCGGCGCGGCGCGCGGCAAGAACACCTCCCACCACATGGGCGACCGCAAGGCAGGAGTGATCGCCGCGTCCGGCGTGGTCGCCGCCCATCTGCCGCTCGCCGTGGGCGTCGGCCTCGCCGCCAAGCTGCAGAAGAAGGACTACGTGGCGGTGGCCTACTTCGGCGACGGCGGCAGCAACCGCGGCGACGTGCACGAGGCCATGAATATGGCGGCGGTGATGAAGCTCGGTGTGGTTTTCATCTGCGAGAACAACGGTTACGCCATCTCCACGCCGCTCGCGATGCACTCCGCGGTCAAGGATCTCGCTTGCCGGGCGCAGGGTTACGGCATGCCGGGCGTGGTGGTGGACGGCAACGACGTGCTTGCGGTCCATGCGACCGCGCAGGAGGCCTATGCCCGGGCGCGCCGCGGCGAAGGGCCGACCTTCATCGAGTGCAAGACCTACCGCTGGCGCAACCACTCGGAGCGCGACCCGCGCGACCTGCGCCCCGCCGAGGAGGTCGCCGCGTGGAAGGAGAAGTGCCCGGTCAAGCGCATGCGTGAACACCTGCTCTCCACCAAGACCGCGGACGAAAAGACCCTGGAGGAGATCCGCGCCGCGGTGGATGCGGAAGTCGACGACGCCATCGCCTTTGCCGAACAGAGCCCTCTCCCCCCGGCGGAAGAGGCTGCCCTGCACGTTTATGCCGAGTGGAGGAACGACCGATGAAAATCACCCTGCGTGAGGCCGTGCGTCAGGCCATGACGGAAGAGATGCGCGCCGACCCCCGCGTCTTCGTGCTCGGCGAGGATGTGGGCGCCTACGGCGGCACCCTGCAGGTGACGCTCGGCCTGTTCGACGAGTTCGGCGCGGAGCGCGTCATCGACACGCCGCTTTCCGAGGTGGCGATCACCGGCGCGGCGATCGGTTCCGCGATGATGGGCATGCGTCCGGTGCTGGAGATCATGTTTGCCGACTTCATCCCCCTGGCGCTCGACCAGTTGCTCAACAACGCCGCGAAGATGAGCTACGCCTACGACGGCGACATGGAAGTGCCGATGGTGCTGCGCGCGCCCTTCGGCGGCGGCATGCGCTCCGGCATGCACCACTGCCAGAACCTCGAGGCGATGCTCGCCCACATTCCCGGCATCAAGGTGGTGATGCCGACCACGCCGGAAGACGCCAAGGGGCTGCTGATCTCGGCGATCCGCGATCCCAATCCGGTGATCTATCTCGAGCACAAGATGCTCTACGGCGTGCGCGGCGAGGTGCCGGAGGGCGACTACACCACGCCGATCGGCAAGGCGGCGATCCGGCGCGAGGGCCGCGACCTGTCCATCGTTGCGTGCGGCGCGATGGTCAATAAGGCGTTGCAGGCGGCCAAGGATCTGGAGAAGGAGGGCATCGAGGCGGAGGTGGTGGACCTGCGCACGATCAGCCCGCTCGATGCCGACACCATCCTCGACTCGGTGATCAAGACCAGCCGCCTGCTGATCGCCCACGAGGCCTGCAAGACCGGCGGCCTCGGCGGCGAGATCGCGGCGATCGTCGCGGAAAACGCCATCGACGCCCTGGACGCGCCGATCGAGCGCGTCGCCGCGCCGAATTGCCCGGTGCCGTTCAGCGCCCCGCTGGAAGACGCCTTCCTGCCGCAACCGGCGCAGATCGCCGCCCAGGCCCGGCGCATGCTCGGGCGCAGCTTCGCGTAAAGGATGGAAAACGGATGGCACCCCAGGAGAAAACCCGCATCGCGGTGATCGGCGGCGGCCCCGGCGGCTATGTGGCGGCGCTGCGGGCGGCGCAGCTGGGCGCGGAGGTGACCCTGATCGAAAAGGGCGCGCTCGGCGGCACCTGCCTCAACGTGGGGTGCATCCCCACCAAGGCCCTGCTGCACACCGCAACCCTTTATGAAGAGGCGAAAAACGGCACCCTCTGCGGCGTCTCCGCCGAGGTGCGGCTGGATTTCACCCAGGCCCAGGCGCACAAGGCGGGGATCGTGAAGACCCTGGTTTCCGGCATCGGCGGCCTGCTCCGCGCCGCCAAGGTGGCGGTGGTCAAGGGCGCCGCCAGCTTCGACGCACCGCTCGCCCTGCGCATCGAAACCGCGGGCGGCAGCGAGGTGAAGCCTTTCGACAGGATCATCGTCGCCACCGGCTCGGTGCCCCTGCTGCCGCCGATTCCCGGCATCGACTCGGCGCAATGCATCGACAGCACCGGCGCGCTCGCCCTCACCGAGGTGCCGCGCTCCATGGTGATCATCGGCGGCGGCGTTATCGGCATGGAGATCGCCACTCTCTACGCCACACTCGGCGCACGGGTGCGGGTGGTGGAGATGCAGGACCGCATCCTCCCCACCATGGACGCCGAACTCACCGGCATCGTGGCGACCGCCCTGCGCGGCAAGGGCGTCACCATCGAAACCGGCGCCAGGGTGACCGGCATATCCTCCCGCGACGGCCTCGGCGTGGTCGCGGTGGAGATGGAGGACGGGAAAAAGGAGTTCAGCGGCGAAAAAGTGCTGGTCGCGATCGGGCGGAAGGCGGATACGGCCTCCCTCAACCTCGATGCCGTCGGGCTCACGCACGACCGCGGCAAGATCGCCGTCAACGCGCGCATGGAAACCAGCCTGCCCGGCGTCTACGCCATCGGCGACTGCAACGGCACGATCATGCTTGCCCATGTCGCCTCCGCCCAGGGCGAGATCGCGGCGGAAAACGCCATGGGCCGCGACTCGGCGTTTTCCGGCGCCACCGTGCCGTCCTGCGTCTACACCAACCCGGAATTCGCGGGCGTGGGCCTGACCGAGGAACAGGCGGTGCAGGCGGGGATTCCCTACGAGGTCGGCAGGTTCCCCCTCGCCGCCAACGGCAAGGCCCTGATCATGGACGGCGGCGCCGGCATGGTGAAGGTGATCGCGGGCAAGGCGTACGGGGAAATTCTTGGCGTACACATGGTCGGCCCGCGCGCCACCGACCTGATCGCGGAGGCCGCCCTCGCCATCGGCCTGGAGGCCACGGCGGAGTCCGTGGCCGAGGTCGTTCATGCCCATCCCACGGTGGCGGAAGCCTTTCGTGAGGCCGTCCTCGCCGTGGACAACCGTGCCGTTCACATTCCGAACCGCAAACCGCGGAGGTAGCCCTGCCGGCCGGGTTTCCCAGCTTTTCCAGGGCCCGGGTCTGCAGATTTCGCATCTTTACATGGAAGAGCAAGAGACGGCATGCTGCCGGGGCGGGGGAAGCCTTTTAACCGCTTGAATGTGAGATAGTGACGATGACACGGGTGGTGGAGATCACGGACGTGATCTTGCGGGATGCGCACCAGAGCCTACTGGCGACGCGCATGGCTATGGAGGACATGGTTCCCGCTTGTGAGGATCTGGACAATGCAGGCTATTGGTCACTGGAATGCTGGGGCGGGGCGACTTTCGATTCCTGCATCCGCTTTCTCAACGAGGACCCGTGGGAGCGCCTGCGCACTTTCAAGAAACTGATGCCGAAGACGCCCTTGCAGATGCTGCTGCGCGGGCAGAACCTTTTGGGCTACCGCCATTACGAGGACGGCGTGGTGGAGCGCTTCGTCGAGAAGGCGGCGAAGAACGGCATGGACGTGTTCCGCGTCTTCGACGCGCTCAACGACCTGCGCAACCTCAAGACCGCGATCGCCGCGGTGAAAAAGACCGGCAAGCACGCGCAGGGCACCATCTGCTACACGGTGAGCCCGGTGCACACCGTTCCGGCGTTCGTCGAGATGGCGCAAAAGCTCAAGGAAATGGGCGCGGATTCCATCTGCATCAAGGACATGGCGGCGCTGCTGCAGCCCTATGCCGCCTATGAGCTGGTGAAGGGGATCAAGGACGCCTGCGGCGCCGACACCCTGGTCCACCTGCACGTGCACGCCACCACCGGCGTCACCATGGTGTCGCTGATGAAGGCGATCGAGGCGGGGGTGGACATCATCGACACCTCGATCAGCTCGCTGTCCCTCGGCTCCGGCCACAACCCCACCGAGGCGGTGGTGAAGATGCTGGAGCACACCGGCTACGCCACGCGACTCGACATGGACCGCCTGCTCAAGGTGAAGAAGCACTTCTCCGCGGTGCGCCCGCGCTACAAGGAGTTCATGAGCGAGTTCTCCGGCGTCGATACGGAAATCTTCGACAGCCAGATTCCCGGCGGCATGATTTCCAACCTCGAAAGCCAGATCAAGGGGCAGGGCGCGTCCCACCGACTCGGCGAGGTGTTGGCCGAGGTGCCGCGGGTGCGCGCCGACTGCGGCTTCCCGCCGCTGGTCACGCCGTCTTCGCAGATCGTCGGCACCCAGGCGGTGTTCAACGTGCTGATGGGCCGCTACAAGATGATGACCAACGAGTTCATCAATCTGATGCTCGGCTACTACGGCGCGACCCAGGGCGAGAAGAACCACGAGGTGCTGCACAAGGCCCTGGCCCAGTCGAAGCGGCCGCCGATCACCGAGCGCCCGGCCGACCTGCTGAAGCCGGAATGGGAGCATCTGCGCGACCACGCCCTGGCGCTCGCCGGGTGCAACGGTTCGGATGAAGACGTGCTGACCTTCGCGATGTTCCCGCAGGTTGCGCCCAACTTCTTCCAGAGCCGCCCGGAAGGGCCGAAGCGCCTGGGCAAGGACCCGGTGAAGACCACGGTCGCGGCCCCGGTGGCGACCGCGGTGGACGAGACCAAGGTGTGCCGCAGCCCGCTTACCGGCATCGTGGTGCGCATCGCCGCGCAGCCCGGCCAGGCGGTGGAGAAAGACGCGCCGCTTCTGGTGGTGGAGGCGATGAAGATGGAGACGGTGGTCGCCGCACCGTTCGCCGGCACGGTGAAGAGCATCGACGCGGCCAAGGGCGAAGGCGTCAAGGAGCAGCAGGTGCTGGTCACCTTCGAATAGGCCGAAGCCGCAGAAAAAACGCCCGGAGGACGTCGTGCCTCCGGGCGTTTTTGCGTCAGTGCGCCGCGGCCCAGGTGCGGCCTTTTCCGGCGTCCACCACCAGCGGCACGGAGAGGCTGACGGCGTTTTCCATCACCGGCTTGATCAGGGCGACGAGGGCGTCGGCGTCGGACTCCGCAACCTCGAACACCAGTTCGTCGTGCACCTGGAGGATCGCCTTGGCGGCGAGGCGCGAGGCGGCCAAGGCCGCGTCCACCTCGATCATCGCGCGCTTCATGATGTCGGCTGCCCCCCCCTGGATCGGCGCGTTGATCGCGGCGCGCTCGGCGAAGGCCTTCTGCGCCGGGTTCTTCGCGGCGATGCCCGGCGTGGCGCACAGCCGCCCGAACGGGGTGCGCACGTGGCCGTGGGCGCGCGCGAAGTCCTTGGTGGTTTCCATGTAGGCGCGGATTTCCGGATAGCGGGCGAAGTAGGCGTCGATGTAGGCGCGCGCTTCCGCCTGCGGAATGTCGAGCTGGCGGGCCAGGCCGAACGGCGAGATGCCGTAGATGATGCCGAAGTTGATCGCCTTGGCGCGGCGGCGCAGCATCGGGTCCATGCCCTCGATCGGCACGCCGAACACCTGCGAGGCGGTGGCGGCGTGAATGTCCGCGCCGCCTTCGAAAGCCTCCTTGAGCGCCGCGACGTCGCCGACGTGGGCCATCAGGCGCAGTTCGATCTGCGAATAGTCGGCGGAAACCAGAAGGTTGCCCGGCGCGGCGATGAAGGCC
>JBFWJB010000150.1:0-7415 GCA_050253435.1 Rhodospirillaceae bacterium | reverse complement strand
TGTCGATCGCTACCGGTTGGGTGAATGGGCGAAGGGACATATCCCCCGCGGCGGCGCGGACCCTATCACTTTGCGCCGCGCGGAGCAACCGTCGTTGCGGCGGGCGCATCGGCGGGGTAGGCGTGCAGCGAGCCGTCGGGCGCGCGCACGCTCCAGCCGCCGTCCGCCGCCGGGGCGACGAAGGCGTCGGTGGCCCAGACCTTGCCGTGGCCGCCGGGAATGTCGAGGATGTAGGCGGGTTGCGCCAGTCCGGAGAGGCTGCCGCGCAAGGCCTCCATGATTTCCCGCCCCCTGGCCAGCGGCACGCGGAAGTGCTCGGTGCCCGCCGCGCGGTCCGGGTGGTGCAGGTAGTAGGGCTTTACGCCGATGGTGAGGAGTGCGCGGAAGAGCGCGGAAAGCGTTTCCGCATCGTCGTTCACCCCGGCCAGCAGCACCGTCTGCGACACCAGGAAGCACCCGGCATCGCGCAACGCCCGCAGCGCGGCGCGGGTCTCCGCAGTCAATTCGTCGGCGTGATTGACGTGCACCGCCACCCAGCGCGCGGCGCGCCCCTCCGCCAGCGCCGCGGCGGCGCGCTGGGCGCGCGCCGGGTCGTGCACCGGCAGGCGGGTGTGCAGGCGCGCCACCTCTACCGAGGGGATGGCGTCGATGCGCGCCAGCAGGGCGGAAAGCTCCGCCGCAGGCAGGGTCAGCGGGTCGCCGCCGGACAAAATGACCTCGTGAATCTGCGGCCGCGCCGCCACGTAGTCCAACGCCGCGGCGATCTCGCTTGCGGTCATTTTGCCTTCGCCGAGACGGTCGCGGCGGAAGCAGAAACGGCAGTGCGCGGCGCACGCCATGGTCGGCAGCAGCAGCACGCGGTCCGGATAGCGGTGCACCAGGCCGGGCAGCGGACTCTTCGCCGCATCGCCGATCGGGTCCGCCAGGTCGAAGGGCGAGGCCAAAGCCTCCTCCGCCGCGGCGACGAACTGCCGCGCCACCGCAGGCGAACGGGCGGCAAGCGCGCGCAAATGCGGCGTCAGGCGTTCCGGCAGAGCGCGGGGTGCGGGCATGTCGCTTCTTTCCATGACAGGGGCAAGGCCACGGGATACATAGAGCATGGTGATGGTTAAAACAAAAACTTTGCGAGGGGTCTCGGACCCCTCGCGCTCCCCCTAACTTTTTTCGCCGCGGAGCGGCAGGCAACACGTTTGTTGCAACTACCTCAGGCTTATGGCGCTTCGCGCAAAAAACAAAAGTTAAGGGAGGTGCGGAGGGTCCGCGACCCTCCGCGAAGTTTTGGTTTTTAAGGAGTCCAGATGACCCAGAACTGGTGGCATCCCGAGGCGTTGGCGGCGCGGTTGCCGGCTTTGCGCGTGCGCGCGGCGGTGGCGGAGGCTTTGCGTGCGGTGTTCCGCGACGAGGGGTTCGTCGAGGTGGAGACGCCGATCCTTCAGGTCTGCCCCGGCATGGAGCCGCACTTGCGGGTATTTGCGACCGAGTTGGAGGACGCCTTCGGCGAGAGCCGGGCGGTGCGGTATCTGCACACCTCGCCGGAATTCGCGATGAAGAAGCTGCTGGTGGCCGGGGAGCCGCGGATTTTTCAGTTCGCGCGGGTGTTCCGCAACGGCGAGGCCTCGCCGACGCACCACCCGGAGTTCACCATGCTGGAGTGGTACCGCGCGGGGGCGGACTACACCGCGCTGATGGAGGACTGCACCCGCCTGCTGGCCGCTGCGGCGGAGGCGGCGGGGCGGGCGGAAGTGGCCTTCCGCGGCGTGGCCTGCCGCCTGGATGCGGAGCCGCAGCGGATTTCCGTGCCCGAGGCGTTCGAGCGCTTTGCCGGGATCGACCTGATGGCGGTCCTCGCCGACCAGGACGCGGCGGAGCCGGACCCTGCGCCGCTTGCCGCGGAGGCGCGGCGCATCGGCATTTCGGTGTCGCCCTCCGACCGCTGGGAGGACGTGTACTTCAAGGTGATGCTGGACAAAGTGGAGCCGTGCCTCGGCGCGGGCGCGCCGACGGTGCTGTACGACTACCCGGTGTGCCAGGCGGCGCTTTCCCGTCGCAAGCCGGGCGAGCCGCGTTTGGCGGAGCGCTTCGAGCTGTATGCGGCGGGGGTGGAATTGGCCAACGGCTTCTCCGAACTCACCGATGCGGCGGAGCAGGAGAAGCGTTTCCTCGCCGATGCGGCGTTGAAGAAGCGTCTCTACGGCGCCGAGGTGCCGATCGACCGGGACTTCCTCGACGCGCTCGCCTTCGGCATGCCGGAAAGCGCGGGCATCGCGCTGGGGGTGGACCGGCTAGTCATGCTCTGCGCCGGGGCGGAAAAGATCACCGACGTGCTGTGGGCGCCGGTGGTTTGAAAAATAAAACTTTGCGGAGGGACTCGGTCCCTCCGCGCCTCCCCTAAGTTTTTTGCCGCGAAGCGGCAGTCAACCGTCATGCCGCGCGATGGTTCCATCGCGCTACGCGCAAAAAAGAAGGGGGTCTGGGGCATCGCCCCAGGCGGGGCGCGGGGCGGCAGCCCCGCCGAGGCTTCAGCCGCGCAACGCCCCCGGCGTGACACCGAGAATACGGCGGAAGGCGGCGCTCATGTGGGCGTGGGAGGAGAACCCGGCGGCGTAGGCGACGGTGCTGAGGTCGTCCGCCCCGGCGTGGATCAGCGCGCGGGCGCGGGCGATGCGGCGGGAGAGCACGTAGGCGTGCGGGGTTTCGCCGGTGGCCGCCTTGAAGGCGCGGGAGAAGAAGTCGGCCGAGAGGCCGAGTTCGGCCGCCATGTCTGGGACCGAGAGGCCGGTTTCCAGCCGCGTTTCCACCATCTCCGCGATGCGGTTGAGGCGCTGCGGCGTCATCCAGCGTGCGGCTGCGGTATCCGTCGCGGCGCGGGGGGCGGCGGCATGCGCCGCGAGCTCCGCCGCGTGGGCATCGAACAGCAGCGGGTCCGGCGGGACGCCCGCCAGCAGCAGGGCGCGCAGCGACCAGGCGGCGCGCGCCGCCGCCGCATCCTGGGAATTGCTGAAGCGTTCCGCCATGCCTTCCGCCGCGCCGGGCAGGATCAGGCGGAGGTATTCGCCGCCCGCGGCGGAGCGGGAATAGACCTCGCACCCGGCGGGAACGAAGGCGAGGCTGCGGGCGCGCACGCGGAAGGGACGCACCCGGTCGGAGGCGAAGGCGTGGTCCCCGGCCTGGGAATCAAATGCGAAACCGATCGCCGCGCTCTCCGTGGTGTAGCGCACCTCGTAGGGCTGACGCGGCAGCAGTTCCGCCTGCCATGCGGCGGAGGCGAACCGGCGGACCGGCTCGCGCGCGGGGCGGCCTGGGGGAAAGGCGGTGGAATTCATGACCTCTGCCAAGTAAATGCACATCGGAATTATGATAGCGAAGCGCAGAACGGCGCAACACCTTGCTCCATATCATCGTAGTTGGAGGACAGGATGCCTTTGTTCAAGAAGCAGCAGATTGCGGATGCTGCGGAGCTGGTCTACCGCTTCATGCCGCCGACGCCGCAGTACGTCTGGCCGGGGCTGTGCGAGCGCACCGGTGCGGAAGTGTGGGTGAAACACGAGAACCACACGCCTGCCGGGGCCTTCAAGGTGCGCGGCGGCATCACCTTCATCGACTGGCTGAAGCGGGAGCACCCGGAGGTGAAGGGCATCGTCACCGCGACGCGCGGCAACCACGGCCAGAGCCAGGCGCGCGCCGCCCATGCGGCGGGGCTGCGCGCCAAGATCGTGGTGCCGGAAGGCAACTCGGTGGAGAAGAACGCGGCGATGCGCGGCTTCGGCGGCGAACTGGTGGTGCACGGCGCGGACTTCAACGCGGCGGGGGAAGAGGCGCGCCGCATTGCGGCGGAGGAGGGGCTGTTCCCGGTGCCGGCATTCCACACCGCGCTGGTGTGCGGCGTCGCCACCTATGCGCTGGAGCTGTTCACCGCCGCGCCGGATCTCGACGCGGTGTACGTGCCGATCGGCTGCGGCTCCGGCATCTGCGGGCTGATCGGGGCGCGCGACGCGCTGGGATTGAAGACCGAGATCATCGGCGTGGTTTCCACCGAGGCGCAGGCGGCGAAGCTTTCCTTCGAGGCGGGAAAGCCGATCTCGACCGAGAGTGCGCGCACCTTCGCCGACGGCATCGCGGTGCGGATTCCGGTGCCGGAGGCGTTTGCGGTCTACGGGCCGGGGGCGAGCCGCATCGTCGCGGTTTCCGACGACGAGGTGGCCGAGGCGATGCGGCTTTATTTCAGCGCCACCCACAACGTCGCCGAGGGCGCGGGCGCCGCGCCGCTTGCCGCGCTGCTGCAGGAAGCGGCGGCGATGCGCGGCAGGAAGGTGGGAGTCATTCTCTCCGGCGCCAACGTGGACAGCGCGGACTTCGCCCAGGTTCTGGCGGGCAAAACGCCGCAAGTCTAATACCCGGCGTAGTGCAGCACCACGACGCGGGAATGCGGGATGCGGCGATGCTCGAACAGGTAGACCTCCTGCCATGTGCCGAGCATCATCGCGCCGCTCGCCACCGGCACGTTGAGCGAAATGTCGGTCAGCGCGGTGCGGATGTGCGCGGGCATGTCGTCCGGGCCTTCCTGCATGTGGCGGAACCAGGGGGTGTCCTCCGGCGCGACGCGGGAGAAGAACTCCATGATGTCGCGCAGCACGTCGGGGTCGGCGTTCTCCTGGATGGTCAGCGATGCGGAGGTGTGGCGGCAGAACACCGTCACCTGGCCGAGGCGGGCGTCGATCTCACGCAGCCAGCGGTCGATGCTGCCCGACATCGGGTAGAGCCCGGTGCCGCGGGTGTCGACGGTGAGCGTGGTCTGCGCGTGGCGCGGAATCGGGGCTTCAGGCATGGCGGGACCCTTTCTCGCGCGGGCTCCCCGCGCTTGCGCGCGGGAAGCACCGGGGTTTGGTCCTCTCGATTATAGGTAGGGAATCATGCTGGCGACCAGGGGGTGACGCACGACGTCGGCCTCGGTCATGGTGATTTGCGCGATGCCTTCCACCGGTTCCAGCCGGTGCGCGATGTCGGTGAGGCCGGACATGCCGGGCAGCAGGTCCGACTGGTCCGGGTCGCCGGTGATCACCATGGTGGAGTGCCACCCCAGCCGGGTGAGCAGCATCTTGATCTGGCCATAGGTGCAGTTCTGCGCCTCGTCGATGACGATGAAGGCGTTGTTCAGGGTACGCCCGCGCATGAACGCCACCGGCGCGATCTCGATAGAGCCGTCGGCGAGCAGGGCCTTGAGCTTGCGCGCGCCGAGCCGGTCGTTCAGCGCGTCGTAGAGGGGGCGCAGGTAGGGCAGCAGCTTGTCCTCCATGCCGCCTGGCAGGTAGCCCAGGTTTTCGCCCGCCTCCACCGCCGGGCGCGAAAGCAGGATGCGGGCGATCCGCCCGTCCTCGAACGCCTCGCAGGCGGCGGCGATGGCGAGATAGGTCTTGCCGGTGCCGGCGGGGCCGAGCGCCATGGTGATGGGGTTGGTCTCCATCGCTTCCATCAGGCGGCGCTGGTTCTCGTTATAGGGGCGGACATGGCGGCGGAAGCTCTGATCGCGGCTTTCTTCAAGCGGGCTCCAGCAGGATTCCGGAGGGGACAGGGGTTGCACGTTGTCGAAGGAGTGCATCGCGGACGGGCTGATCTTGCGGCTGCGTTGCGGTTTACCCATGTGCTGCGGTCCTTTGCGCGGGGATACGAACAAAAAAGTGCCGGTGTCAAGTCTTGCGTGCAAAGCACGTAAGGCTTGAAACCACATATGGGACAGTAGGTTAGCTCTTTTCGGCGCCGCTTTGCAGAACCACGGCTTCGTCGGCTAGGAGCCACATAAGAGCGTCGGGGGAGAAAGCCGCATCGCACTGCGTCGTGCTGGATTGCCGGGGAACGGCGGGCCTGTCGCGTCATCATAGCCCAAGAGGTATAGCGGCATCCAGAATGAAGAACGCGCAGCCTGGGGCTGCGCGTTCGATGGATGCCGTTGGATTGCGAAGCCATCATGTCGGCTTCGATGGCGCGCTCCTGGCTGTCGTGCCCTTCCTGAATCCCCGATCCCCCGCCATGAACGCCTCCAGCATGTGCGGGATCAACTTCTCTGCATCGACTGCTTCGCCATATGCCTGCGCGTGCAGCGCGGCGTAGCGGTCGAGGTCGGCTTTCAGGCTGGCCGGGCAGGCAAAGGTCAGTTTGACGCTTTCGGTCTTGGGCAGCGGCCCGAGCCGCAGCTTCTTGGTCGCGCTCATTGCGAAGCTCCCCGATTGAAGAACAGCGGCTGGTAGGGCCGCAGCACCAGATCGCGGTTGACGATGATCCGCACCGGCAGGCCGGGCCGCTCGGTCAGCGTCGGCTGGATGTTCATGTTGCGCCGGGTGATCTCCTGGCCGACCTGATTGATGCTGTCCTGGGCGCTGTCGCGTCCGGCGATGACGATGCGGTTGCCGTCCTGGCGATTCTCCGGCGCGGCCAGCTCGGCGCCGACGCCCAGCAGCGTCGTCAGCACCGCGCCCGCGACGATGCGCTTCCAGTGCCAGTCCACGTCGTCTTCCAGGCCGGCGTAGCCGGCCGGGTCGGTGCCGACAAGATTGTCGAGCGTCAGCGAGGACGTGTCGGGCAGGATGATCCGGTTCCACACCACCTGCACGCGGCTCTGTCCGTAGCTGACCTGGCTGTTGTAGCGCCCGAGGATGCGCGACCCCTGCGGAATCAGCAGGAACTTGCCCGTGGCCGTGTCATAGACCGGCTCCGTCACAGTGCCGATCACGTCGCCCGGCAAGTCCGACTTGATGCCTGTCACCAGTGCGCCCGCGATCACCGTTCCAGCCATCACCTGATACGGCGACGCGGGCAGCGCCAGATTGCCGGAATTGCGGGTTTCCGTAGAACCGGCTTTCAGGAACGCCTCTTTCTGGTCTTGCCGGTTCTGCACGGCGGTCGGGTCGGCGGGCTGGGCCGCCGTCGAGGCAGGCCCAGCAGCGAGCGGATCGAAGGCCGCGAGCGCGTTTGCACCACCAGGCGCACTCGGCGTCGCCTGCGCCGCCGTGGCGGCGGCTTGGCCTTGGCCACCCGAGCGGAAGAACACCGACGAAGCCGCAGCGGCTTCCGCCTCCTTGCGCAAGGCATCGTTGGGATCGTGGCCGGGGGCCGCATAAGCGGCCACGGCCGGCTGCTGCGAGTTCACGATGGCAGGGCCGAGGTCGCCCGGCAGCGGCGGCCCCAGCTCGGGCACTTGCGGCGGCAGCTTCGAGTAGTCGGCCGGCAGGCCGTCCAGCCCTTCGGACTTCGAGACGCGATCGACGTTGTAAAGCTCGGTTTGCTCGTCGGCGCTGCGCCGCTGCGGCTGCAATGACCAGATCGTGGCCCCGAGCACGGCGACCGACAGGCCGCCGGCGAGGATGGCCAGCGTGCGCCGGTTCAGGCGCGTGACCGGGCGCGGCTGGGCGCGCAGCGCCACC
>JBFWJB010000149.1:0-7478 GCA_050253435.1 Rhodospirillaceae bacterium | reverse complement strand
CGCCGCCAGGCCGCCCCGCCGGGCCTGTTCGATACGGTATAAAACCAGGCCGGGCTCTGCCCGGACCCGCCAGGGGCCGGGAGGCCCCTTGACCCCATAACCGGTTTTCGCCGCGTAGCGGCTATCAACCGTCACGCCGCGTGATGGTTCTCTCGCGCTACGCGCAAAAACCAAAAGTTATGGGAGGTGCGGAGGGACCGAGTCCCTTCGCGAAGTTTTGGTTTTACATCGGCGGGCCGATGGCGGCTTCGACCGGGCGGAGGGAGAGGCGTTCCGCTTTCCAGGTTTCGAGGAAGCCTTCCATTTTTTCCGCGGGCAGGGGGCGGCTGATGAAGTAGCCCTGGCCGAGGTCGCAGGATTCCGCATTGAGGAAGTCGATGTGGCTTTGCCACTCGATGCCTTCCGCCACCACTTCCAGTCCGATGTCGTGGGCGAGGCCGATGATTGCGGTGCAGATGCGCGCGTCGTCGTTGCCCGGCTCGATGGCGCGCACGAAGGCCTGGTCGATTTTGAGGGTATCGACCGGCAGCGCCTTGAGATAGCTGAGCGAGGAATAGCCGGTGCCGAAATCGTCGATGGCGAGCCGCACCCCCATCTCGCGCAGCGCCGCCATGCGCCGCGCCACATTTTCCTCGTGGTGGAGCATCACGCCTTCGGTGATTTCCAGCTCCAGCAGGTCGGGGGAGAGGCCGGTTTCGTCCAGCGCCCGGCGCACCGCCTCGACCATGTCGTCGCGGAGGAACTGCACCGGCGAGATGTTGACCGCGACGCGCAGGCGCGCCGTGCCGTTGTCCACCCATTCCTGCGCCTGGCGGCAGGATTCGGTGAGGATCCACCGCCCGAGGGGGAGGATCAGGCCGCTGCTTTCGGCCAGCGGGATGAAGTCGGCGGGACTGATCGCGCCCTTCTCCGGGTGGTTCCAGCGCACCAGGGCTTCCATGCCCTCGATGCGGCCGGTGAGGATGCGCATTTTCGGCTGGTAGTGCAGCACGAAGTCGCCGCGCTCGATGGCGTTCTTGAGGTCGCTGCGGATTTCCTTGCGCTTCGTCGCCGCTTCGCCGATTTCCCCGGTGTAGAGCGCCGCGTCGCGGTGGGTGCGGTCTTCCAGTCCGGCGCGCATCGCCATGTCGGCGCGGTGCAGCAGCACTTCGGAGCCTGTGCCGTCCGCCGGGAAGCGGGCGATGCCGGCGAAGGGGTCGATCTCCAGGTCGAGTTCCTCGACGCGGATCGGGCGGCGCAGCTCCGCCGCCAGGCGCGCTGCGCAGGCGGCGATATCCGCCTCGTCGCTGAGGTCCGGCGCGGCGACGACGAAGCGGTCGCCCGAGATGCGCGCCGCCACGTCGCCCGGCCGCACCAGAAAGCGCAGCCGCTCGGCCAGGGTGCACAGCACTTCGTCGGCGGTGGCGTGGCCGAAGGTTTCGGTGATCTCGCGGAAGCCGTCGAGGTTGAAATAGAACAGGCTGCCGCCGCGCTGCTCGGCGATCAGGCGGGAGATGCGCGCATCCAGCATCGCGCGGTTGCCCAGCCCGGTGAGCACGTCGTGAGAGGCGATGTGGTTGATCTCCGCCATCGCGTCGCGGAACACCGAGAGGTCGCGCGCCATGTCGCCGAGTTCGTCGCGGCTGGTGGTGTCGATGGGGTGCGCGAGGTCTCCCGCAGCGATGTGGCGCATCGTCGCGCCGAGGCGGGCGAGGCGGTCGAGCACGCCGTGGCCGAGGTAGAGGAAGGCGAGCGCCAGCGACCCGAGGCTGCTGAAGAAGCCGAGGATCATCAGCAGCGACTGGCTGCGGTCGAGTTTTTCCGCGGTTTCGGCGCGCTCCGCCACGGTCTGCTTGCCCATGCGGTCGAGGAGGCGGTTGATGTTGCCTTCCAGGCTGCGCGCCGCCTGGGAAATGCCGGACAGGCGCATCGCCGCGATGTCGCGGGTCATGATTTCGCGCCCGCGTAGGGCGAACAGCGAAGCCTCGCCGAAAGCGATGCCGTCGAGGCGGCGCTCGATGTGCGCCGCCCCCTGGAGGATCGGCTGCATCTCCGGATGGTTGAGCAGCAGGCGCATGGTCTCGTGCGCCGGACGCAGGCGTTTCTGCAACTCGTCCAGGTCGTCCTGCGTGGAGATGCGCGAAACCTCCGCCAGCCCGACGAGAACGCGGTTGACCAGAAGCAGGAACTGCCGTTCCCGCGGCAGGGACGCGCTGCCCATGTCGGCGAGCATGCGGTATTCCTGGTGCAGCACGTCGACCTGGTCGCTGATCGCAGCGAACGAGGCGGCGAGACGGATGCGCTGGCGCTGGGCGGAAAGCAGCAGCGCCAGGTCGGCGTCGATGCGCGCCGCGTCCGCGCGCATCGCGGCGAGGTCGGGGCGCAGCGCCGCCTCGCTCTCCAACTCGCGCAGCGCCTCGGCGAAGCGCACCTGGGCGGAGGCGAAGGTGGCGGCGGCGCGCTCGATGCCGGCGATGTCGTTGGCCATCAGCACCGCGGGGGTGAGCGCCAGCATCTTCTGCGACATCTGGGCGAGCGCGGAGAGGCGCGTCATCAAGGGCAGGGTGCGGTGGACGATGCGCGTCATCGAATCGTTGGTTTCGCGGTAGCTCGACCACGACACCAGGGTGGTGCCGATCACCATCAGGGCGATCGCCCCGAAGGTCGCCCACATCTTGCCGCGAATGCCGAAACGCCAGAGCCTTGCGGCTCCGGGCATCGCCGGGTCGTGAGGGGCGGGCATGCGCATGAGGGTCGCCTTGCTGGTCCTGGAAAGGGTGGACAAACAGTGCGGACATTATCCCGCGGCGGTGCGGGCTGCGGGTGAAGCTTTCGTGACGTTGTGTCTAGACAACACCGGCGCGAGAGTGCGCCCGTATGCACGCCTTGCGGCTGTGTCAGCGGTCGTCGAACACCGGGTTGATCTGCTGGCTCACCATGACGAAGGTGGCGCGCTTGGAGAGCTCCTTGAGGCGCAGCGCGCCGACGTAGGTGCAGGTGGAGCGCAGGCCGCCCAGGATCTCCTGCACCGTGGCCGCCGCCGCGCCGCGGTAGGGGATTTCCACGCGCTTGCCCTCGCTCGCGCGGTACTCGGCGACGCCGCCGTAGTGCCGGTCCATCGCCGCCTCGGAGCTCATGCCGTAGAACTCTACGGTCTTCTCCTCGCGCAGGATGCGCTGGTTGTTTTCGTCCAGCTCCCAGGTGAGGAAGCGCCGGGTGACCACCCGGCCGCCGCCTTCGTCGTGGCCCGCCAGCATGCCGCCCAGCATCACGAAGTCGGCGCCCGCGGCAAACGCCTTGGCGATGTCGCCCGGCACGGTACAGCCGCCGTCGGCGCAGACCAGGCCTTTGAGGCCGTGCGCCGCGTCGGCGCACTCGATCACCGCGGAGAGCTGCGGATAGCCGACGCCGGTCATCTTGCGGGTGGTGCACACCGAGCCCGGCCCGATGCCGACCTTGACGATGTCCGCGCCGGAGAGGACGAGCTGCTCGGTCATCTCGCCGGTGACCACGTTGCCCGCCATCAGCACCGCCTGCGGATAGGCGTCGCGCACCTTCGCCACGACCTGGGCGAAGCGCTCGGAATAGCCGTTGGCGACGTCGAGGCAGATGTAGCGCGGCGGCGCGCCGGTGCGGGCGCGCAGGTCCGCCGCGGTGGCGTGCAGCTTCTCGATGTCGGCCCCGGTGATGCCGAAGGAGAGGAAGATGCTGTCCGCGGGCGCGAGGCCGGGCGGCGGCGCGGCGGGCAGCGCCGCCTGGGCGAGCAGCCAGTCGGCATAATCGGTGGGGGCGTAGAACTTGTGCAGCGCCGTCATCAGGCCGTGCGGCGCGAGCGCGGCGGCCATGCCCAGGCTGCCCACGGTATCCATGTTGGCGGCGACGATGGGAACGCCGGTCCAGGTGCCCTCCGCATGCGGAAAGCGGAAGGTGCGGGCGAGGTCCACGTTGGAGCGCGAGGTCAGGCGAGACCGCTTCGGGCGGATCAGCACGTCCTTGTAGTCGAGCTTCAACTCGGTTTCCATGCGCATCGGCGGAATCCTCCGTGTTCCTTTTGCCTTAGGAGGTAACCCGCCGCCCCCTTCCCTGCAAGCGGAGTGTTGCGGTTGCGCGACATCGCAGCATGGACTCCGCGGTTGGCCGGGGGTAGTCTGAGCCGCGAAATCGCGGATCGGGGGGATCAACCGGCTCCGTCCGCTCCTTACGGATCATCGACAGGGGTGCAAGATGACGAAACTGACCTCCCTTCTGCTGGCAGGGGTCGCGGCGGCGGCTCTGGCCTCGGTTCCGGCGCGCGCCGAAACCTTGATCAACGGCATCGACGCGGCCTTCCCGCCGTTCGCCTACGTCGATACCGACGGCAAGCCCAAGGGCTTCGACGTCGAGGCGGTGGACTGGATCGCCGCGAAGATGGGCTTCACCGTGAAGCACCAGGCGGTCGCCTGGGAGGGCATCATCCCCAGCCTGATGGCGAAGAAGATCGACTTCATCTGCTCGGGCATGGGCATCACCGAAAAGCGCGCCCAGCAGGTCAACTTCACCGACCCCTACTGGTCCACCCAGAACGTCTATGTGGTGAAGAAGGGCTCCAAGCTGACCCCGGATCAGATCCTCACCGGCAAGAAGAAGGTCGGCGTGCAGCAGGGCACGGCGGAGGAATCCTGGCTCTCCGAGAACGCCAAGAAGCATAAAGAGTGGAACTTCACGGTGCGGCAGTACAGCTCCGCCCAGATGATCATCGGCGACCTGTTGAACGGCCGCGTCGATGCCGCGGGGATGAACGACGCCCCCGCCAACGACGCGATCAAGAACGGCGTCGCGGTGAAGATCGCAGGCCCCATGGGCTATCCGGAGAACTATGGCTGCGCGGTGCGCAAGGGCGACGCCGATATCCTGAAGAAGCTCAACGAGGGCTACAAGATGCTCAAGGCCAGCCCGAAGTGGGAAGAGCTGAAGGCGAAGTACAAGCCCTGAGCGGACCCGTTCCGCGAGGCGATCGAAGGCGCGGCGCAAACCGCGCCTTTGATTTTTCGCCCGAGTGGTATAAACACCGCGCGTGAAGATGTGACGAAACGGCGGCAACCGGCATGCACCAGGCGATCGAGGTCCTGCTCCAGGCGATCCCCTACCTCCTCGGCGGGGCGGGTCTGACCATCGTGGCGGTGGGGGGCGGCATGGCTCTCGGCTTCGCCATCGGCCTGCCGATGGCGGTGGCGCAGGTCTACGGCCCCGCGCCGTTGCGCGCCGTCGTCGGGGTTTATGTCTGGTTCTTCCGCGGCGTGCCGATCCTGGTGCTGCTGTTCCTGTTCTATTTCGGCCTGTTCCAGCTCTTCCACTGGAATATCGGCGCGCTCACCGCCGCCACCCTGGTGCTGGGGATGGCCAGCGGCGCCTACCAGTCGCAGATTTTCCGCGGCGCCATCCTTTCCCTGGCGCGCGGCCAGTTCCGCGCCGCAAGCGCGCTCGGCCTTTCCGACATGCAGACGATCCGCTGCATCGTGCTGCCCCAGGCGCTGCGCCTCTCGCTGCCTGGCTGGTCCAACGAATATTCCATCCTGCTCAAGGATTCCGCGCTCGCCTTCGTGCTGGGGGCCACCGAGATCATGGCGCGCACCCAGTTCGTGGCGACGCGCACCTACCAGCATCTGGCGCTCTCTCTCGCCGCCTGCGGCATCTATTTCATTCTCACCTGGGTGGGCGTGCGCGCCCTGCGCGCGCTGGAACGCCGTGTTGCGGTCCCGGGTTTCGGCACCCAGGAGGCCCGATGACCGATCGTCCCATCCTCGAAGTCGAAGGCCTGAGCAAGGCGCTGGGCGGCAAGCCGATCCTCTCCGGCGTGTCGTTCTCGGTGAAACGCGGCGAGATGAAGGTGCTGATCGGCCCCTCCGGCGGCGGCAAGAGCACGCTGCTGCAGTGCCTCAACTTCCTGCACGTGCCGGATGCCGGGGTGGTGCGCCTCGCCGGGCAGGCGGTGGATCCGCGGCAGAGGAAGTCGCTCTACGCCTACCGTCAGAAGGTCGGGATGATCTTCCAGGACTACAACCTGTTCGACCACCTGAACGCGCTCGACAACGTTTCGCTGGCGCTGCGCAAAGTCAAGAAGCTCTCCCGCGCCGAGGCGGAGGCGCGCGCCAGGGCCGAGCTTGCCCGCGTCGGCCTGGCGGATAAGGAGAAGCTCTACCCGGCGGAGCTTTCCGGCGGGCAGAAGCAGCGCGTCTCGATCGCCCGCGCGCTCGCCATGGACCCGCAGGTGATGCTGCTCGACGAGCCCACGGCGGCGCTCGATCCGGAGCTGATCGGCGAGGTGCTGACGGTGATCCGCGAGCTTGCGCGCTCCGGCATGACGATGATCATGGCCACCCACCAGATGGGCTTCGTGCGCTCGATGGCGGACGAGATCCTGTTCATGCAGGAGGGCCGGGTGATCGAGCAGGGCACCCCCGAAATGCTGCTCGACATCGAGAGCGGCAGCCGCACCCTCGACTTCTGCTCCCACCTCGCGGAGTTCGAGAACGGGGGCGCGGAATGAACGAAAGCTTCCGCTTCGTCTGGTCCGAGGTGGTGCCGATGCTCAACCAGGGGCTCTGGATGAGCCTCAGGCTGATCATCCCTTCGGTGGCGTTCGGCCTGCTCTTCGGCATCGTCCTCGGCGCGGTGCGCACCTACGGCGCGCCGTGGGTGCGGCGCCTGGGCGACGGCTTCGTCGCGGTGTTCCGCGGCACGCCGCTGGTGTGCCAGCTGTTCGTGCTGTATTTCGGCCTGCCCAACCTCGGCATCTATTTCGAGCCTTACGAGGCGGCGGTGGTCGGCTTCACCCTGTGTACCGCCTCGTATCAGTCGGAATACATCCGCGGCGGGTTGAAGGCGACGCGGCGCGGCCAGTTCCTCGCGGCGCAGGCGCTCGGTTTCTCCACGCTGCAGTCGCTGTTGTGGGTGGTGGTGCCGCAGGCGGTGCGCCGCGCGCTGCCCGGCATCGGCAACGAGATCATCTACCTGATCAAGTATTCCTCGCTCGCCTACGTCGTCACCTGCGTCGAGCTGACCGGCGAGGGCAAGATCGTCGCCAGCCAGACCTTCCGCTTCACCGAGGTGTTCTTCGTGGTCGGGCTCTACTATCTGGCGATGGTGTCGGTCGCCACCCTGGTGCTGCGCCGCCTCGAACGCGGCCTGGCGATTCCCGGATTCGGCCGCGCCTGAGCGCGCCGCCGAGCCACCCGAGCGGGCAGGCCCTAAAGGATGGGTGTCGGCATCCCTCCGACCACCAGGGAATGGGGGTCGTCGCGCCGAGTCGGGTTTTCCTGGCGGTGCATGGGAATATGCTATAATCCAAGGTCCGGCCTCACGAATCCCTGCTTTTTTGGAACTGACGAAAAAACTTCAAAAAAGTGTTTGACGGGTTTGGTATGAGGGCTTAGAAGGTGGCCTCCCGACGCGAGGCGGCGGTGATCGGAAGGATGATCGCCGTATTGAGTTGGGGGAATTTCCGGGGCGTTAAGTTCTGG
>JBFWJB010000148.1:0-7485 GCA_050253435.1 Rhodospirillaceae bacterium | reverse complement strand
TGCCGCGTGCGCCGACTTCTCGCGCCTCGATGCCGGCCTCGCCGGGATGGAAGGCCGCCACCGCGAAGACGCGATGCGCATCCTCGGCTTCCCCAACGCCTTGAAGAAACTCGACGGCAAGGACGTCTACATCTGGACCACCGGCCAGGTGGGGGAAGCCCCACCCATCGCCGACTCCTGCGGCGACCGCTACGGCGGCGGCCTCGCATCGACCCAGTGCGCCGCCGCGCCCGCCTGGTTCCGCGACCGCCACTGCACCATCCGCATCACCAGCGACGCCAAGGGCATCGTTACCTCCGCCACCCGCGACGGCGACTCCCGCACCTGCGACCGCTACGCCCGCAAGTTCGCTCAGCCGCACTGAGCGGCACGCCACGGGGCGCGCACGCGCCCCCGCTCAGGATGGCGGCACATCGTCGAAATCGCCGTCCCCGGTGCGGGACAGATCGGCCCACTTGGCGAGCTCCGCGCTCCAGTTGGCCAGCTTGGTCTCGACGATCTTCACCGCATCGCTGCCCACCGCGAAATGCACCGGCGGATCGTCGCTGTCCGCCAGGGTGAGCAAGGCTTGCGCCAGACGCGCCGGATCGCCCGGCTGCCTGTGGTTGCGCTGAGCGTATCCCTCGCGGATCGCCGCCGTCACCTCGGCATAGTCGGGAATGTCCGCCGCGCCGAAGCGCATCGACGACGCATCGAGAAAGTCGGTGCGGAAGTATCCCGGCTCCACCACGGTGACGAAAATCCCCAGGGGGCGCAGCTCCGCCGCCAGCCCTTCCGAAAAGCCGCCGACCGCAAACTTGCTGGCCGCATAGAGCGAACCGCCCGGACGCCCGCGCACCCCGGCGATCGAGGAGAAGTTGAATATCCGCCCGCTCCGCCGCGCCCGCATCCCCGGCAGAGCCGCGCGGATGACGCGCATCAGGCCGAAGACGTTGACCTCGAATTGCCGCGCCACGTCCTCCGGCGAATTCGCCTCGAACGCCCCGATCTGGCCGTATCCGGCGCAGTTGACCAGCACGTCGATACCGCCGAAGCGCTCTTCCGCCGCCCGCACCGCGGCGGACGCCTGCTCCGCATCCGCCACGTCCAACGGCAGCGCCAGAAGCCCCGGCCTCCCGGCGCCCAGCGCCGCAGCAGCAGCCTCGGGGTCGCGCGCCGTCGCTGCGACCCGTTCCCCGGCGGCCAGCGCCGCCTCGGCCACCGCCCGCCCCAGGCCGCGCGCCGCCCCGGTGATGAACCAAACCCGCCCGGAGTCCGCCATCATGAAAACCCTCCCGTTGCCGCATCTGCCTCCCCAAGGATAACCCTCGGCAGCGGCACGACGAAAGCCCGGCCTGGTTTTCCTGCCGAATCAAAAAGCCGGGGCTTTCGCCCCGGCTTTTCCTGTGTCCGCCTGCGGCTGGCTCAGCCCAGCAGTTTCTTGCGGATCATTTCGTTGAGGATTCCGGGGTTGGCCTTGCCCTGGGAGGCCTTCATCGCCTGGCCGACGAACCAGCCCAAGAGCTTCTCCTTGCCGGCCTTGACCTCGGCCGCCTTGTCCGGGTTGGCGGCGATCACGGCGTCCACCACCTTTTCGATCGCGCCGGTATCGGTGACCTGTTTCAGGCCCTTCTCCTCGACGATCTTCGCCGGTTCGCCGCCGGTTTCCACCATGATCTCGAACACGTCCTTGGCGATGCGGCCGGAGATCGTGCCGTCCTTGATCAGGTCCACCAGCTTGCCGATGTTTTCCGGCGCAACCGGGCTTTCGGTGATGCTTTTGCCGGTGCGGTTGAGCGCGGCGAAAAGGTCGCCCATCACCCAGTTCGCCACCGCCTTCGCGTCGTGGCCTTCCGCCGCGGCCTCGAAGTAGGCGGCGGTTTCCTTCTCCGCCACCAGCACCCCGGCGTCGTAGGGGGTAAGGCCGTAGTCGCCGATGAAGCGCGCCTTCTTGGCATCCGGCAGTTCCGGCAGGGCCGCCTTGATCTCGTCCACGAATTCCTGCGTGAACTCCAGCGGCAGCAGGTCCGGGTCCGGGAAGTAGCGGTAGTCGTGCGCGAACTCCTTGGAGCGCATCGGCCGCGTCGTGCCCGCATGGGAGTCGAACAGGCGGGTTTCCTGTTCGATGATGCCGCCCTGCTCATAGACCTCCACGTGGCGCGCCGCCTCGTACTCGATGGCCTGCATGACGAAGCGCACCGAGTTGACGTTCTTGATTTCGCAGCGGGTGCGCAGCGGCTCGCCGGGGTGGCGGACGGAAACGTTGACGTCGGCCCGCATCGAGCCTTCCTCCATGTTGCCGTCGCAGGTTTCGAGATAGCGCAGGATGGCGCGCAGCTTCTTGAGGTAGGCCCCGGCTTCCTCCGGGCTGCGCATGTCGGGCTTGGAGACGATCTCCATCAGCGCCACGCCCGCGCGGTTGAGGTCGATGAACGACTTGGCGGGGTGCTGGTCGTGCAGCGACTTGCCCGCGTCGATCTCCAGGTGCAGGCGCTCGATGCCCACCTCGCGGCTGGTGCCGTCCTTCATGTCGAGGATGATCGTGCCCTCGCCGACGATGGGGTGGGCGAACTGGCTGATCTGATAGCCGAGCGGCAGGTCGGCGTAGAAGTAGTTCTTGCGGTCGAACACCGAGCGCCGGTTGATCTGCGCATTGAGGCCGAGGCCGGTCTTCACCGCCTGACGGACGCATTCGGCGTTGATCACCGGCAGCATGCCGGGCATGCCGCAGTCGAGGAACGCGACATGGGTGTTGGGGTCGCCGCCGAAGGTGGTGGACGCGCCGGAGAACAGCTTCGCCTCAGAGATCACCTGGGCATGCACTTCCAGGCCGATAACCACTTCCCACGGGCCGGTTTCGCCTTCGATGATATAGCTGCTCATCTCACTTGCCCTCCCGCAGCAGAGTCGGCACGGCGGTGAACCCTGCCGCGGTTTCCATCACGTCCGCTGCGCGCAGCACGGTCTCCTCGTCGAACGGGCGGCCGATCAGCTGCAGCCCCAGCGGTAGCCCCCGCTGCGACAGCCCGCCCGGCAGCGACAGCGCGGGCAGACCGGCGAGCGACGCGGGCACGGTGAACACGTCGTTGAGGTACATGGTGATCGGGTCCACCTTCGCGCCGCCTTCGATCGGGAAGGGGTCCGACGGCGCGGTGGGGGTGAGGATCACGTCCACGCTCTTGAACGCCTCGCGGAAGTCCTGGGCGATCAGCGCGCGCACCTTCTGCGCCTTGAGGTAATAGGCGTCGTAATACCCGGCGGAAAGCACGTAGGTGCCGATCAGGATGCGGCGCTTCACCTCTTTGCCGAAGCCCGCGGCGCGGGTCTTCATGTACATTTCATCGAGGTTGCCGCCGTTCTCCACCCGCAGGCCGTAGCGCACGCCGTCGTACCGCGCGAGGTTGGAGGACGCCTCCGCCGGGGCGATGATGTAGTAGGTGGCCAGCGCCTTGTCGGTGTGCGGCAGGGAGATCTCCACCACCTCGGCGCCTGCGTCCTTCAGCCAGGTGATGCCCTGGTCCCACAAAGCGGCGATCTCGGTGGCGAGCCCGATCGGCCGGTATTCCTTCGGCACGCCGACCTTGAGCCCCCGGATGTCGCCGGTGAGCGCCTTTTCGAAGTCCGGCAGCGTCACGTTGGCGGAGGTGCTGTCCTTCGGGTCGAAGCCCGCCATCTGCCCCAGCATGATCGCGGCGTCGCGCACGCTGCGCGTCATCGGCCCGGCCTGGTCCAAGGACGAGGCGAAGGCGACGATGCCCCAGCGCGAGCAGCGGCCATAGGTGGGCTTCAGCCCGACGATGCCGGTGAAGGCGGCAGGCTGGCGGATCGAGCCGCCGGTGTCGGTGCCGGTGGCGGCCAGGCACATCCGCGCCGAAACCGCCGCGGCGGACCCGCCGGAGGAGCCGCCGGGCACCAGCGCCGCGGCATCGCCTTCCGCCCGCCAGGGGCTCACCACGTTGCCGTAGGCGGAGGTGATGTTGGCCGAGCCCATGGCGAACTCGTCCAGGTTGGTCTTGCCCAGCATCACCGCGCCGCCCGCCTTGAGCTTGGCGGACACCGTGGATTCGTACTGCGGCTTGAAGCCCTGCAGAATCTTCGAGGCGGCGGTGGTCTGCACCCCCTCGGTGCAGAACAAGTCCTTGATCGCCACCGGCGCGCCATCCATCGGGCCGAGACCCTCGCCCTTGGCGCGGCGCGCATCCGAAGCCTTGGCGCGGTCCAGCGCGATCTCCGGGCAGGTGACGATGTAGGCGTTGAGAGCCTTCTTCGCCTCCATGGAAGCGAGGCACGCCTCGGTCAGTTCGACGGAGGTGAATTCGCCCTTGGCCAGTCCGTCGCGGGCTGCGGCCAGGGTCAGGGAAGTCAAATCGGTCATAGCGGCTTACTCCACCACCTTCGGCACCAGGAAATAGCCGTCCAGGCCATCCGGCGCGTTGGCGAGAACCTTCTCCGGCATGTTGCCGTCGGTCACCACGTCGTCGCGCCAGTAGAGCTTGGTCTCGGAGACCGAAGCCAGCGGCGCGACACCCTCGGTATTCACCTGTTGCAATTGTTCCACCCAGCCCAGAATGCCGTTCAGTTCATGGGCGAGACCCTCCAGGTCTTCCTCGGGAATCTCCAATCGCGCCAGAAATCCGATTTTTCTGACAGTGGCCTTGTCCAGCGACATGGGATATCTGTCTCCAATGGTGGTCGTGAGCGCACGATGCGCCCGGCACTGGCTTACCAAACGCAACGCCCCCGCGCAATCCCGTGCGCCCATGACCGAGAGGAATTTGCCGTGATCTGCGCCCGTATCGAGGATTTCGCCGCCGCCCTGCCCGCCTTCGGGGCCATCCTCGGCATCGACCTGGGGGAAAAGACCATCGGCGTCGCCGCCTCCGACGTCACCCGCGCCATCGCCTCCCCCCTCCTCCTGATCGAACGCAAATCGCGGGAAAAAGACCTCGCCGCCCTGCTCGCCGCCGCCCGCTCGCGCGAGGTGGTGGGCGTGGTCTACGGCCTGCCCCTGCAAATGGACGGAGAGGAAGGCGAACGCGCCCGCCTCACCCGATCCTTCGCCGCGCGCATCGCCGGGGCCTGGGACGTGCCCACCGCCTTCTGGGACGAACGCCTCTCCACCGCCGCGGTGGAACGCATCCTCATCGGCGAGGCCGACCTCTCCCGCGCCCGCCGCAAACAGGTGGTGGACAAATCCGCCGCCGCCTTCATCCTCCAGGGCGCGCTCGACCGCTTGCGTGCGCTGTAAAAACAAGGCCAGGGGCGCTGCCCCTGGACCCCGCAAGGGGTCACGGACCCCTTGACCCCATAACTTTCGGTTTTTGCGCGCAGCGCGATAGAGCCATCGCGCGGCGTGACGGTTGATAGCCGCTACGCGGCGAAAAACCAAAGTTATGGGAGGCCCGGAGGGTCCGCGACCCTCCGGAAAGTTTTTGTTTTTCCAGCGACTGCCGGATTCTGATAGAAACGGACGAGCACCAGAGTCCTGGGGGGTTCTCCCGTGAACGGCATTTTTTTCGCCATCGTCGCTCTTTCCTTCGCGGTAGCGGGGGTGCGTCAGGTGATGGCGCCTGCGGGCATGGCGCCCGGCACCTCGCCGATGGAGGTTCTGGGCTCCGGCATGATCGAGGGCGCGGCGGGCGCGGTGACGCTGGCGATCGGCCTGATCGGGGTGATGGCGCTGTTTCTCGGGCTGATGAAGGTGGCGGAGGCAGGCGGCCTACTCGCCGTGGTGGCGCGGACGCTGCGCCCGCTGATGGTGCGCCTGTTCCCCGACGTGCCCGCCGACCACCCGGCGATGGGCGCGATGATCATGAATCTCTCGGCCAATGCGCTGGGCCTGGGCAATGCGGCGACGCCCTTCGGCATCCGCGCGATGCAGCAGCTCGACCGTTTGAATCCGGAGAAGGGCACCGCCACCAACGCGATGGCGCTGTTTCTGGCGATCAACACCTCTTCGGTGACGCTTCTGCCCACCGGAGTGATCGCGCTGCGCGCTGCGGCGGGCAGCGCCGACCCGGCGGGGATCGTGCCGACCACGCTGTTCGCCACCATCTGCTCCACCACCGTCGCGATTTTGGGGGCGAAGTTCTACGCCCGTTTCTTCTCGGGCGGGCAGTCGACGCCCAACCTGCCGGGCGACGCGGCGGAGGCTGGCCCGGCGGACGAGGAGGCCGGGGCCTATCCGCTGTGGGTTTCCGCGCTTGCGCTCGCCTGCGTCGCCGCGCTGGTGCCGGTGACGGTGTTCTGGGGCAAGGCGATCGCGCCGTGGATCGTGCCGGGGTTGGCCGTCGCCTTCCTCGGCTACGGTTTCGCGAAGAAGGTGCCGGTGTACGAGACCTTCGTCGAGGGCGCGAAGGAAGGCTTCCAGGTGGCAGTGCGGATCATTCCGTTCCTCGTCGCCATTCTCGCCGCGGTGGCGATGTTCCGCGCCAGCGGCGCGATGGAGATGCTGCTAACGCCGCTCGGCCGCCTCACCGCGCACATCGGCCTGCCCGCCGAGGCGCTGCCGATGGCGCTGCTGCGGCCGCTTTCCGGTTCCGGCGCGTACGGCATTCTGGCGGCGGTGCTCAACGACCCCACCCTCGGACCGGACAGCTATGTGGGCTATCTCGTCTCCACCCTGCAGGGCTCCACGGAGACCACCTTCTACGTCATCGCCGTCTATTTCGGCGCGGTGCAGGTCAAGCGCATGCGCCACGCCCTGTGGGCGGCGCTGACCGCCGACGCCGTGGGCATCGCCGCCGCGGCGTTCATCTGCAGCCTGATCTACGGCTAGAATTCGGGCGGATCGTCATCGTCTCAGGCATTTCGCTTCGGCAGCCAGTCGCGCAGGCGTTCGATCGCGGTGATCACCGTGGCGGTGGAGCCGGAGTAGGAGAAGCGCACGAAGCGCCCGCCGTCCGCCGGGTCGAAGTCCCAACCCGGCGCGACGGCGACGCCGGTCTCGTCCAGCATGCGGCGGCAGAGCTCGCGGCTGTCCGCCCCGAGGTGGGAAACGTCGGCATAGACGTAGAACCCGCCGTCCGGCGGCGCCACCTTGTCGATGCCGAGATCGGCAAGCCCGCGCACCAGGAGGTCGCGGTTGCGCGCATAGCCGCGCACGATGGCGTCCAGGTCGTCCAGGTGGTCGAAGGCGCGCACCGCGGCGATCTGCGAGATCGTCGGCGGCGAGATGAAAAGGTTCTGCGCCAGGCATTCCACCGGGCGCAGCATGTCTTCCGGCAGCACCAGCCAGCCGAGACGCCAGCCGGTCATGCAGTAGTATTTGGAAAAACTGTTGACCACCACCGCCGAGGGGCTGAACGCCGCCGCCGTGGCCGCGGTCATGCCGTAGGTGATGCCGTGGTAGATCTCGTCGGAGATCAGGCGGATGCCTGCGCCGTGGCAGTATTCGGCCAGCGCCTGCAACGCCTCGGGCGGCAGCATCGAGCCGGTGGGATTGGAGGGGCTGGCGACGATCAGGCCGTCGAGGGCGAGCCCCTCGATCATCTCGATGGTCGGCTG
>JBFWJB010000147.1:0-7542 GCA_050253435.1 Rhodospirillaceae bacterium | reverse complement strand
GTGGTGGCCTGGACCGGCGACCCGCGCCCGCGCGAGGAGATCGCGGCGCACGCCGCGGCGCTGCTGGCGCGGCGCGAGGGCCGCGCCGCCGCCGCGTGGTGCGGCGGAGAGGGCGTCTCCGCGGTGATCGCGCTGCCTGCGGGCCATCTCATCCTCGACAACCGCGCGCGGCGCGCCGATGCGGCGCGCTACCGCCGCATCGTCGAGGAGTCGCTGCCCTACATCGCGCAGGTGGCGGGCGGCGACGCGGTGATGTTCGACGGCGAGGGCGCGCGGGTGCGGGCGCACCATCCGGACGGCAAGGCCAACCCCTCGGCGATCGGCGAGATCACCGAGCTGTGCCGCAAGGCGATGCTGGAGGGCCGCGCCAGCATCGGCACCTCGGTGATGATTCCCGGCGCGCTGGCGGTGCGCATTCCGATGTCGCCGGATTTCGGCGTCGCCTTCAACAACAAGCTCGCGGCGGTGCAGAGGAGCCGCCTGATCGAGCGCGCCAGCCAGCAGCGCCACGCCCGCTATCACCTGGAGGACATTCTCGGCGACAGCCCGGCGATCGCGAGGGCGCGCAAGCTCGCCGCCGATGTGGCGCGCTCGCCCTCCACGGTGCTGATCAGCGGCGAGACCGGCACCGGCAAGGAGCTGTTCGCCCAGGCGATCCATACCTTGAGCGACCGCGCGGGCAAGCCGTTCGTCGCGATCAACTGCGGCGCGCTGCCGCGCAGCCTGATCGAGGGCGTGCTGTTCGGTCATGTCGAGGGGGCCTTCACCGGCGCGCGGCGGCAGGGCGCGCCCGGCGTGTTCGAACAGGCGGACGGCGGCACCCTGCTGCTCGACGAAATCGGCGAGATGCCCTTCGACCTTCAGGTCAGTCTGCTGCGGGTCATCCAGGAGCGCGAGGTGCGCCGCCTCGGCGCGGAAAAGGCGCGCGCCGTCGACGTGCGCATTCTCGCCTCCACCAACGCCTCGCTGGAGGACCTGGTGCGCCAGGGGCGCTTCCGCTCCGACCTCTATTACCGCCTCAACGTGCTGGAACTCACGGTGCCGCCGCTGCGCGAGCGCCGCGAGGACATTCCGGCGCTCGCCTATCACTTCATCAACCGCTTCGCCCGCCTCATCGGCAAGGAGGCGAACGATATCGAGCCCGCGGTGATGGCGGCGCTCGCCGCTCACGGCTGGCCGGGCAACGTGCGCGAACTGCAGAACTGCGTCGAGCACATGGTCAATATGCTGGACGGCAACACCATCCGTCTCGCGCACCTGCCGGGGTACATTCTCGGCGAAGCGGGGGAGGCGGCGGGCGGGCTTTCCCCCTATGCGGCGCACATGCTGCGGGCGGAGCGCGATCTTATCGTCCGCGCGCTGCGCGAGCACGGCCCCAACAAGGCGGAGGTGGCGCGCCGCCTCGGCCTCAACCGCACCACTCTGTGGCGCATCCTGCGCCGCCTGGGGCTGGACGACGCCGCGTAATCACTCGTCGCGGATCGCCGAGAGGATGCCGTCCACCGCCACCTTGAGGTCGGTGGTCTGCTGCAGCAGGCTTTTGCACTCCGCCGAGAGCTTGTCCGAGGCGGCGGAGGACTGCGTCGCCGCGTCCACCACCGAGACGATGGAGTCCGAGACCGTCTTGGTGCCGCGCGCCGCCTCCTGCACGCTGCGGCTGATCTCCTGCGTCGCCGCGGTCTGCTCCTCGATCGCCGCGGCGATCGAGGCGGTGACGTCGGCGATGCCGGTGATGCGTTGCGACACCGAGGCGATGGCGGAGACCACCTGCTTGGTTTCCTGCTGAATGCTGTCGATCTGCGCGGTGATCTCTTCCGTCGCCTTGGCGGTCTGGTTGGCGAGGTTTTTCACCTCGCCCGCGACCACGGCGAAGCCCTTGCCCATTTCGCCCGCGCGCGCCGCCTCGATGGTGGCGTTGAGCGCAAGCAGGTTGGTCTGGCTGGCGATATCGGTGATCAGGCCGATGATCTCGCCGATGCGGTTGGCCGCCTCGGACAGCGCGGAGACGCGGTCGTTGGCGGTGCCCGCCTCGGCGGCGGTCTGCCGCGCGTTGCTCGAGGCTTCCTGTACCTTGGAGGCGATTTCGCCGATCGAGGCGGTGAGCTCCTCGGAGGCGGAGGCCACGGTTTCGACGTTGCGCGACGCCATGTCCGAGGCGTCGCGCACGATCTCCGCTTCGTGGGTGGTGCGCTCGGCGTTTTCCGACATCACGCGGGCGAGCTCGGTGAGGGTGCGCGCGGAGGAAGAGGTGCCGCGCAGGATGTCGCCGATCGCCGTTTCGAAGTCGTCGGCCATCTTCATCATCAACTCGCGGTGCTCCGCGGTGCGCGCCTTTTCCGTCTCCTCCGCCTGTCCTTCGAGGAGGCGGCGTTGCTGCGCGTTGTCCTTGAACACCGTAAGCGCGCGGGCCATGGCGCCGATCTCGTCGCTGCGGTCGCGGTAGCCCACCTCGACGTCCAGGTCGCCGTCGGCGAGGCGCTCCATGCTTTTCGTCATCGCGCCGATCGGCCTGGCGATGGCGCGGCCGAGCAGCGCCGAGGGAATGACGATGAGCAGAAGGAACACCAGGCTGACGCCGAGCAGCTTCATCGTCGCGGCGGCGGTTTCGGTGTCCACGTCGTCCACGTAGATGCCGTTGCCGACCATCCAGCCCCAGGGCTTGAACAGCAGGGTGTAGCTGACCTTGGGCTCGGGCTTTTTCGAACCGGGCTTTTCCCACAGGTAGTGGGTGACCGCGAAGCCGTCCTTGCCGGTCTTTTCCGCGAAGTCGCGGACGATGAAGAGGCCGTTGGCGTCCTTCATGTCGATCAGGCTTTTGCCTTCCAGCTCGGGCTTGGTCGGCAGCAGCACGTTCACGCCATCGGTGGTGTAGATGTAGATGTAGCCGGTGCCCGCGTCGTAGCGCAGGCCGCGCAGCGACGCCTTGGCGGCGGCCTGCGCCTCGGCCTGGGAGAGCCGCCCTGCCGCGGCTTCCTGTTCGTAATGGGCGATCACGGATACGGCGCTTTCGCTGATCGTGCGGATCTTGGCGATGCGGTCGTCGAGCATCTGCCGGGCGATCATCGTGTGCGCATAGAAGAGAAGCGCGGCAAACCCGGCGGCGGCGATAACGATGGGGAGCCAGATCTTCTTCGAAACGCTGAGGGTCATGGCGTGTCCTCTTCCCGTTGACGCGGGGGCGTCGCATATGCGGTTCTTCCGATGATGACTCAGAATCTTGGACGACCGCGTTTTTTATTGCATTAAGAATCTGTAATATTTAACGAAAAACTCGTCAACGAATTTCCGGCAGGCAAAAAGAAAGGCCGCTTCGGGGCGGCCTTTCCAGCGGGTTCAGTCGGTGGCGTAGCCCAACGCCTCCGGCACCCACAGCGCGATATCGGGGAAGGCGATGACCAGGCCGATCGCTACCGCCATGGAGAGAACGAACCACATCACCCAGCGCGTCGTCGCCTCGATGCTGACGCCGCCGACCTTGGCGGTAACCATCAGATTGACCGCGACCGGCGGGGTGAACTGCCCGATCGCGATGTTCATCGCCATCAGAATGCCGAACCAGGTGGGGTTCCAGCCGTAGCGGTCCATCAGCGGCATCAGGAGCGGCAGGGTGATCAGGTAGATCGAGATGCCGTCCAGCACCATGCCCGCCAGCAGCAGGCAGATCATCACCAGCACCAGCACCACGGTGGAGTTGTCGGAGAGGCTGAACATCAGCTTCGCGCCGAGGTCGAAGGCTCCGAGCGTGCTGCCCGCCCAGGCGAAGATGCCGGCCAGCGAGATGATGATCAGGATCACCGCCGAGGTCTGGGCGGAATCCACCAGCGCGCGGTAGATGTCGGACCAGGTCAGGGTGCGGTAGATGAACAGCCCGACGATCAGGCCATAGGCGACGGCCACCACTGCCGCCTCGGTGGGGGTGAAGGCTCCGGTGCGCAGCCCGCCGAGAATGATCACCGGCGCCATCAGGCCGGGCAGCGCGCCGATCAGGCTCTTCAGCAGGTGGGCGCGTTTTTCCTCTTCCAGGTGGCCGAAGTTGTGGCGGCGGCTGAGCCACACCGTGGGCAGGATCACCGACAGCCCGGCGAGGATGCCCGGCACCACGCCCGCGGCGAACAGCGCCCGCAGGTCGAGCCCCGGCACCATGATCGAATAGACGATCAGGGCGATGGAGGGCGGAATCAGGATGGCGGTGGAGGCGGAGGCGGCGATCACGCCGGAGGAGAAGGCGCGGGGATAGCCCGCCTTCGCCATGCTGGGGATCATCACCGTGGCCACCGCGGCGGCATCCGCCGGGCCGGAGCCGGACATGCCGCCCATCAGCATGCACACCAGCACCGCGACCACGGCAAGGCCGCCGCGCCGCGGCCCGACCAGGGCGGAAGCGAAGTCCACCAGCTTCTGCGCCACGCCGGAGCGCTCGAAGATCATGCCGGTGAGCACGAACAGCGGAATCGCGATCAGCGGATACTTGGCGATGCCGTTGTAGGTGTTGGTGCCGATGGTGCCGAGCGCATAGGTGTCGAGGCCGAGCATGATGCCGATGACGCCGGAAAGTCCGAGCGCCACGGCGATCGGCAGGCCGATCAGGAGGAAGAGGCCGAAACTGAGGAGCAGGGCGAGAGACGGGTCCATTCAGCGGCCTCCGTGGCTGAACAGACGGCGCAGCCGCCCGTAGATGCGGTAGAGGATCAGCCCGCAGAGGAGCGGCAGCCAGACGGTGTAGATCCAGTTGGGATAGCCGAGACCGGGCGAGGTTTCCTCGTAGGCCCATTCCTCGTAGGCGAACACTGCGCCGTAATAGAACACCATGACGAAGAGCAGCGCGGAAAGCAGCAACGCGACCCCATCGGCGATGCGGCGCAACGGCGGCGGCAGGAGATCGCGCAGAAAGGTGATGCGGATGTGCCCGTCCGCGGCGAACGCGATGGCGGAGCCGATCAGCGTCATGAAGACGAGCAGGAACACCGAATACTCCTCGGTGAAGGCGAAGGAGATGTCGGTGGCGTAGCGGACGATGACGTTGGCCAGGCTGATCACGACGATCAGACCCATGGCGAGTGCGGACAGAGCCTCATCGACGCGAAACGGCCGGCCCCCTTGCGGGGGCAGGCCGTCGTTCGGCTCTTGGGACGTGAGAGACAAAGGATACTCCGTTCAGGACGGGACGCGCCCGTCCGGGATTATTTCTGCGAGACGGCCTTCTCGGCCAGCTTGACCAGATCGGGGCCGATCTTCTTCGCCCACTCGGCATAGACGCCGCGGGTCTTGGCGATGAAGGCGGCGCGCTCCGCCGCGGTCGGCACGGTGATGGTGACGCCCGCCTTCTCCAGCTCCTTGGCGGCGATGTCGTCGCCCTCGCGGGAAGCCCGGATGCCCGCCTTGCCGGCCTCGATCGCCGCTTCGCGCAGGATATTCTGGTCGGCGGGGGTGAAGCTCGCCCACACCCGCTTGTTGACCGCGAAGATGAGGGGATCGTTCACGTAGTTCCAGCGGGTCATGTAGACCTGGCCGACGGTGTCGATCTTGGCGATCTTGCACACCGTGATCGGGTTCTCCTGGCCGTCCACCGCCTTGGTGGTCAGCGCGGGCTTGGCGTCGGCCCAGCTCATCTGCGTCGGGTTGGCGCCGAGGGCGGTGAAGATGTCGTTGTAAAGCGGCGAGCCGACGACGCGGATCTTCAGGCCCGCGAGGTCGTCCGGGGTCTTGATCGGGTGCTTGGAGTTGGTCACCTGGCGGAACCCGTTCTCCGCCCAGCCCAGCGGCTCCACGCCCTTCTTGCGCAGCACCTCGAACAGCTTCTTGCCGACCTCGCCGCCGGTCAGGCGGTCCATCGCCGCATGGTCGGGCAGGAGGAACGGCAGCGAGAACAGGTTGAGCTCCTTGATCTGGGGCGACCAGTTGATCGTCGAGCCGACGGCCATGTCGATGATGCCCTGGCGCATCGCCGAGAATTCCTTGGTCTGGTCGCCGGAAACCAGCTGGGAGTTCGAGTAGACCTTGAGGTTGATCCGCCCGTTGGTGCGCTGCTTGACCAGTTCGACCCACTTGTCGGCGGCGATCCCCCAGGGGAAGGGCGCGGGCAGCACCGTCGAAACCGTGTATTCCGACTTGTACTGCGCGGCGACGGCGACGGCCGACCCGGCGGGCACGGCGATCGCGGCGGTGAGCGCAACGGCGGCGACTTTGCAGAGATCGTGCATCGGGAAGTTCCTCCTGATCGGCGGGCGTTTTGCTGAAGTGCCGCCATGTTTCTGGCCTCCCGGCCCCGGATGCGGCCGAGGGGGAAGCGGATGTTCTTTTTGCCCCAGGAAAAAGAAAGATTCAACCTTGGACTGGGCGAATTTTATCAAATTGTTTCGGGGGGATTCGAAAGAAAAGGGGGAGGCCGATGCCTCCCCCGGCATGGTTGCGTCGGCTGCGCTATTTCTCGCGGGCGAACGGCCAGGCCATGATGCCGCCCTCCATCACCAGGACGTTGCGGTAGCCCTTGGCCTCGAGCACGCGCTGCGCCTCGTAGCCGCGCATCGAGATTTTGCAGTAGACGATGATCTCGCGGTTGGTCTCCTCGGGCAGTTCGCCCAGGCGCTGGCGCAACTGGCCGAGCGGGATCAGCGTCTCGCCGAGGCCGAGGCGCATCTGCTCGTATTCGTTGGGGGCGCGCACGTCGAGGAGGAAGGGGCTCTCCCCGGCGTCGAGCTTCGCCTTCACCGCGGTGGAGGGAATGCCCTTCATCAGGCCGCGCATCTTGTTCTGTAGAATGTGCGCGGAGGCGATGACGTGGTCGATGGCGAGCGAGAACGGCGGCGCGTAGGGCAGGTCGAGCATGCACATGTCGTCCACGGTGAGGCCGCCGGTGATCGCGGCGGCGGCGGTGGCGACCTGGCGGGAAACGCTGCCCGGGCCGACGCACTGGAAGCCGAGCACGCGGCCGGTCTTGGCGTCGGCGACGATCTTCGAGACGAGCAGGCAGGCGCCCATGAAGTCCGGCTTGTCGGGGCTGGCGTTGACCGCCACCGCGACGTCGTAGCCCGCGGCCCTGGCGCGCGCCTCGCTCAACCCGGTGGACCCGGCGGCGAAGTCGAAGATTTTGCAGATGCCGCTGTCGATGGTGCCGGGGAACGCCGTGGTCGGCCCCAGCACCGCGTTGTCGGCGGCGACGCGGCCCTCCAGGTTGGCGAGGTCGCCGTAGGGGGCGATGGTCTTCTTGCCGGTGATGCGGTTGGTCACCTCGACGCAGTCGCCCGCGGCGAAGATGTCGGGGTCGGAGGTGCGCATGTGGGCGTCCACCGCGATGCCGCCGGTTTCGCCGATGGTCAGGCCCGCCGCCTTGGCGAGCGCGGTGTTGGGGGCGATGCCGGTGGCCACCACCGCCATTCCCGCGGCGATTTCCCGCCCGTCGGCGAGGCGCACGCCGCACACCCGCCCATCGCGCCCGAGGAACTCGGCGACCGAGCAATCGGTGATCAGCTTCACGCCCTTGGCCCGCATGTGGGCCTCCGCCACCTTGGCGATTTCGATGTCGAGGGAGCAGAGAATCTGCGG
>JBFWJB010000146.1:0-7604 GCA_050253435.1 Rhodospirillaceae bacterium | reverse complement strand
ATGTGCTCGACGGCCTCGACGCCGGGGTGGGCAAGGCGTTCGGGCGGGCGCTTTCGGCGCTTTCCGGCCTCGGCGCGCGGATCGACGAAGTTCCCTTCGCCAATCTCTCGGCGATTCCCGATCTGCTCGCGGGCGGCGGCCTGGTGGCGGCGGAAAGCTATGCCTGGCACCGCGCCCTGCTGGCGGAAAAGCGCGCCCTTTACGATCCGCGCGTCGCGGTGCGCATCGACCGCGGTGCGGCGATCTCCGCCGCCGACTACCTCGACCTGCAGGCGCTGCGCGCCGTGCGCATCGCCGAGATGGACGCGGCGATGGAACCCTACGACGCGATCCTCATGCCCACCGTCGCCTGCGTCGCGCCGCGCCTCGCCGATCTTGCGGAGGACGACGCCTACACTCGCGCCAACGCGCTGGCGCTGCGCAACACCACGGTCGGCAACCTTCTCGACCTCTGCGCCGCGAGCTTGCCGTGCCAGCAGCCGGGCGACCTGCCGGTCGGGCTTTCGGTGGTGGGCCGCCGCGGTTCCGACCGCGCCACGCTGTCCTTCGCCGCGGCGGTGGAAGGCGCGCTGTGCGGCGCCGGGCTGGGCCGCCCGGTGGCGCAATAAGGACGAAAAAAACCGCCGCGGTTTCCCGCGGCGGTTTTCCGTTCGGGACGGGCCCGAGGCGTTATTCGGCCGGAGCTTCGCCCGCCTTCTTCCGCCCGAAGGCATAGAAGAACGCGCCGAAGGCCACCGCCGCCGCAACGATGCCGATCCAGTTGGCAACGGTGTACGGCAGGCTGAAGCCGATCTTCTCCGCGCAGATGTAGGAGAAGGTCACAGCGGTCATGAAGGTGGCCGGGATGGTGCAGATCCAGTGCAGCTTGCCGCGCTTGATCAGGTAGGCCGCAGCCGCCCACAGCATCACCATGGCGAGCGTCTGGTTGGCCCAGCCGAAGTACCGCCAGATGACGTTGAAGTTGCCGAGCGAGACCACATAGCCGATGCCGAACAGCGGCACCGCGACCATCAGGCGCTTCGCCACGTCCTTCTGCGGCATCTTGATGTATTCGGCGATGATCAGGCGCGCCGAACGGAAGGCGGTGTCGCCCGAGGTGATCGGCAGGATCACCACGCCGAGGACGGCAAGGGTTGTGCCGATACCGCCGCCGAGGAGGGCGGTGGCGATTTCGTGCACCACGCCGGCGGGCGAGCCCTTGGCGATGGCGGCGCCGAGAGAAGCGGCGTCGGGATAGAACGACAGGCCGAGAGTGGCCCAGATCAGGCCGATCACGCCTTCACCGATCATCGCGCCGTAGAAGACGAAACGGCCGTTCTTCTCGTTCATCAGGCAGCGCGCCATCAGCGGCGACTGCGTGGCGTGGAAGCCGGAGATCGCGCCGCAGGCGATGGTGATGAACATCAACGGCCAGATCGGCAGGTTCTTCGGATGGGTGTTGGCCATGTCGAGGCCGCGCGGCAACAGCGCGTGGTCCGGCGAGACGATGATCATGATCGTCAGGCTCACCGACATGAACAGCAAGAGCGCGCCGAAGATCGGGTAGAACCGGCCGATGATCTTGTCGATCGGCAGGATGGTGGCGAGGAAGTAGTAGGCGAAGATGATCGCCACCCACGCGCCCACCGGCAGGCCGGTCATCTTGGAGAGAAGCTTGCCGGGCCCGAGGACGAAGACGATGCCCACGAGCAGCAGCAGAATCACCGAGAAGTAGTTCATGAACTGCTTGAACACCGGGCCGAGCTCGCGGCCGACGACGTTCGGGACGCTCTCGCCGTTGGACCGCAGCGACAGCATGCCGGCGAAGTAGTCGTGCACCGCACCGGCGAAGATGCAACCGGCGACGATCCACAACAGCGCCGACGGTCCGTACAGGGCGCCGAGGATCGGTCCGAAAATCGGCCCCAGGCCCGCGATGTTCAGCAATTGCACCAGCCACACCTTGTAGGTCGGCATCGGCACGTAATCGACGCCGTCGGCCATGGCGGTCGACGGCACGGGACGGCCCGGATCGGGCCCGAAAATTCGGTCAACCAACGAACCATACACGTAATAACCCGCGATGAGCAGGCCCACGCACGTAAAGAAGAGAGTCATCGGACGTCTCCTGAAGTATCTGCTTTTGGGTCGATGCAGAAATGCATTCGCTTTCGAGGGGCCTCCCCACTGGCGGCACGCTCTGCGCGCGAAGTACCCCCACCAGTTTATCCCTCTGATTTCAGACTCTCCCCTTATATAAGGAAAGATTCAACACCTTTTTGACGGAAATTCGCCCGAAAAATTATCTGGGAATTTCCGAGGGTTGGAGCCCGATTATGCGGCGCGAGGGTGGGGGAAATGTTACATAAAGAGCCACCCTTTCGGTTAGGGCGCGAATTCCTCTTTTTTTAGCATCGTTCTATCCTAATGCAACGCCCACGGGTGAATTTCATACACCTGCCGAAAAAAGCGACTCGGGGTCCGCGCAGGCCGCCTCCGGGGTTTCGATTGACGGAAATTTCGCCGCTCCGTATAAGGCTTGTGGGCCGCGACCTCCCAACGGGTCGCCAAGCCCTTCTGCAATGGAAGGGAGACATCGATGACTGCCATCGCCAAACCGGCCATCCGGCCGGCGAACCCCAATTTTTCCTCCGGCCCCTGCGCCAAGCGCCCCGGCTACAGCCTGGAAGCGCTCGCCACCGACTGCCTCGGCCGCTCGCACCGCGCGAAGATCGGCAAGGCGCGCCTCAAGGAAGCGATCGACCGCTCCAAGGCGCTGCTCGGCGTTCCGGCGGACTATCTGCTCGGCATCGTTCCGGCTTCCGACACCGGCGCCGTGGAAATGGCGCTGTGGAGCCTGCTCGGCGCGCGCGGCGTCGATGTGCTGGCGTGGGAGAGCTTCGGCTCCGGCTGGGCCACCGACATCGTCAAGCAGCTGAAACTCAAGGACGCCCGCGTTCTCGAAGCGCCCTACGGCGAGATTCCCGACCTTAAGCAGGTCGATTTCTCCCGCGACGTGGTGTTCACCTGGAACGGCACCACCTCCGGCGTGTGCGTGCCGAACGGCGACTGGATTCCCGCCGAGCGCGAAGGGCTGACCATCTGCGACGCCACCTCCGCCGCGTTCGCCATGGATCTCGCCTGGGACAAGCTCGACGTCGTCACCTACTCCTGGCAGAAGGTGATGGGCGGCGAGGGCGCGCACGGCGTGCTGATCCTCTCCCCGCGCGCCGTCGCCCGCCTGGAGAGCTATGCCCCGGCCTGGCCGATGCCGAAGATCTTCCGCATGACCAAGGGCGGCAAGCTGATCGCGGGCATTTTCGAGGGCGAGACGATCAACACCCCCTCGATGCTGGTGGTGGAAGACGCCGTCGACGGCCTGAAGTGGGGCGAGAAGATCGGCGGCCTGCCCGCGTTGATGGCGCGGAGCAAGGCCAACCTCGCGGCGATTGCCGCCTGGGTGGAGAAGAGCGGCTCCGTCGCCTTCCTCGCCGCCGACCCGGCGATCCGCTCCAGCACCTCGGTGTGCCTGAGGATCTCCGCGCCGTGGTTCGCCAAGCTGCCCGCCGAGGCCCAGGCCAAGGCGCAGAAGGCGATCGTCGCCCTCCTGGATAAGGAAGGCGTCGCCTACGACCTCGGAGCCTACCGCGACGCGCCTCCCGGCCTGCGCATCTGGGCCGGAGCGACGGTGGAGACAGCCGATCTCGAAGCGCTCTTCCCCTGGATCGAATGGGCCCTCGCCGAAGCCGCCAAGGACTTCGCCGCCTGATCGTCCGACAGCGATGCGGGGCCGGGTTCGCCCGTCCCCGCGCCGCCCCGTTTTTCTCCGCGAAGGAGCTTCCGATGCTGAAAGTTCTGATTTCCGACAAGATGAGCCCGCTTGCCGCCGAGATATTCAAGGCGCGCGGCCTCGAGGTCGACAGCAAGCCGGGGATGACCCCCGATGAATTGAAAGCGGTGATCGGCGAGTACGACGGCCTCGCCATCCGCTCCGACACCAAGGTCAAGGCCGACGTCCTCGCCGCCGCGACCAACCTCAAGGTGATCGGCCGCGCCGGTATCGGCGTCGACAACGTCGATATCCCGGCGGCCACCGCCAAGGGCATCGTGGTGATGAACACCCCCTTCGGCAACTCCATCACCACCGCCGAGCACGCGATCTCGATGATGATGGCGCTGGCCCGGCAAATTCCCCAGGCCTCCGCCTCCACCCACGCCGGAAAGTGGGAGAAGTCGAAGTTCATGGGCGTCGAACTCTTCGGCAAGACCTTGGGCGTGGTCGGCTGCGGCAACATCGGCTCGTGCGTCGCCGAGCGCGCCATCGGCCTGAAGATGAAGGTGGTCGCCTTCGACCCCTACCTCTCGCCGGAACGCGCCAAGGACCTGGGCGTCGAGAAGGTGGAGCTGGACGAGCTGTTCGCCCGCGGCGACTTCATCACCCTGCACACCCCGCTCACCGACGCCACCCGCGGCATCATCTCCGAGAAGTCGTTCGGCAAGATGAAACAGGGCGTGCGCATCGTCAATTGCGCGCGCGGCGGCCTGGTGGACGAGGCGGCGCTCAAGGCGGCGCTGGACGACGGCCGGGTGGCGGGCGCGGCGCTCGACGTGTTCGAGGAAGAGCCGGCCAAGGAGAACATCCTGTTCGGCCACCCCAACGTCATCTGCACGCCGCACCTCGGCGCCTCCACCAAGGAGGCGCAGGTCAACGTCGCGGTCCAGGTGGCGGAGCAGATCGCCGACTTCCTCCTCACCGGCGCGGTGACCAATGCGCTCAACATGCCCTCGGTCTCCGCCGAGGACGCGCCGAAGCTCAGGCCCTACATGAAGCTGGTGGAATACCTCGGCGCGTTCGCCGGGCAGATCACCCGCACCGGCGTCAAGGCGGTGTCCATCGAGTACGAAGGCGCGGTCTCCGTCCTCAACACCAAGCCGCTCACCGCGATTGCTCTGGCCGGGCTGCTGCGGCCGATGCTGGATGCGGTCAACCTGGTCTCCGCCCCGGCGATCGCCAAGGAACGCAACATCACGATCTCGGAGACCAAGCGCGAGACCTGCGCCGAATACCAGAGCCTGATCAAGCTCACGGTCACCACCGAAACCCAGACCCGCTCGGTTTCCGGCACCCTCTTCGCCGGCATGCCGCGCCTCGTCGAGGTCAATGGCATTCCGGTGGAGGCGGAGTTCGGCGCGCACATGCTGTTCTTCACCAACAAGGACAAGCCGGGCCTGATCGGCAAGATCGGCTCCGCCCTCGGCCTCGCCGGGGTGAACATCGCCACCTTCCACCTCGGCCGCAACGCGGTGGGGGAGGACGCGGTCGCCCTGGTGCAGATCGACGGCGCGCTCAAGCCCGACGTGCTCGACTCCCTGCGCGCCGTGCCCAACGTGGTGCGCGTCGAGGCGCTGCGCTTCTGAGGCGCGGCCACACACGCTTTTCCAGGCGCGGCGGACCCTGGTCCGCCGCGTTTTTCATTCGTCGTCCGAAGGGTAAAAGACCAGCGTCGCGGGGGGCGCGTCCTCGACGGAGTGGATGTCGTCGCGCTGCCAGGAGATCACCAGCGCCGCGGTGTAGTCGTTCTTGCGCGCAAAGCCGAAGCGGGGCGGCCCGGTGAACAGCGCGGCGCCGGTTTCGGCGTCGTAGATCGCCGCCGCGAACTTCGCCACGCCGAGCTGGCGCGCCTTCTCGAACAGGGCGATCTTCGGCGTGGTGATGTCGGACCCGGCCAGCGGCACCGGCACCTTGTATTCGGGCAGTCCGACGATGGTGTCGGAATTGTCGATGCCGAGTGCGCCCGCGCGGATCTCCACCACCACCTCGGCATCCTTGCGCTCCGCCGCCAGCAGCGCGCCGCGCGCCAGAACCGCGGCGCGGATCGCGCCGATGGCGTACTTGCCGTCGGTCGCTTCGAAGTTGCTCGCATCGACGAAGGTCTTCTTGCCGGGCGGCACGGCGCGCACCACCTCCGCCGCGGCGCGGTCGGCGGCGGCGGAAATCAACAGCTGCTCGGTGGCGGTGCGCTCCGTGGTGGTCTGGCGCTCGGTGGTGCAGGCGGCAAGCGCAAGGCAGGCCAGGGCAACGGCGAAACGGCGCGGCATGGAGTCTCCGGGTCGGTTGAAACGCTCCAGTCTGTTTCGTGTCGGCATTCGCCGATGTCAACCCGGCCCCTGGCGGCGGCCGCCGGATTCGCTATAGTGGGAACCCCAGTCTTGAACCCGCATCCGCCGGTCCCGGCGGAAAGGAGACTCCCGATGAAGGACCGCTGCTACACCATTGCCGTCATCCCCGGCGACGGCATCGGAAAGGAAGTCGTGCCGGAAGGCGTGCGCGTGCTCGAGGCCGCGGCGAGCCGCTTCGGCTTCCGCCTCGACCTGCAGGACCACGACTTCGCTAGCTGCGACTACTACGCCAAGCACGGCCAGATGATGCCCGACGACTGGCAGGCGCGCATCGGCGCCGCCGACGCCCTGTTCTTCGGCGCGGTCGGCTGGCCGGATACGGTGCCCGACCATGTCTCGCTGTGGGGCTCGCTCTTGAAGTTCCGCCGCGACTACGACCAGTACGTCAACCTCCGCCCGGTGCGCCTGATGCCGGGGGTGAAGTGCCCGCTCGCCGGGCGCGAGCCGGGCAGCATCGACTTCCTGGTGGTACGCGAGAACACCGAAGGCGAATACTCCTCGGTCGGCGGCAAGATGTACGCCGGAACCGACCGCGAGGTGGTGATCCAGGAAACCGTGATGAGCCGCGTCGGCATCGACCGCATCCTCAAGTTCGCGTTCGAACTCGCCGCCAAGCGCCCGAAAAAGCACCTCACCTCGGCCACCAAGTCCAACGGCATCTCCATCACCATGCCCTATTGGGATGAGCGCGTCGTCGAAATGGCCAAGCAGTTCCCCGATGTGAAGTGGGACAAGTACCACATCGACATCCTCACCGCGAACTTCGTGCTCCACCCGGACCGCTTCGACGTCGTCGTCGCCTCCAACCTCTTCGGCGACATCCTCTCCGACCTCGGCCCGGCTTGCACCGGAACCATCGGCATCGCGCCTTCCGCCAACATCAACCCGACGCGGCAGTTCCCCTCGCTGTTCGAACCGGTGCACGGCTCCGCCCCGGATATCGCGGGCAAGGGCATCGCCAACCCGATCGGCCAGATCTGGTCCGCCGCGATGATGCTCGACTTCCTCGGCGAAACCGAAGCCACCGCCGCCATCGTCGCGGCGATCGAAAAAGTCGTGGTGAACCCCGCCCTCCGCACCGGCGACCTCGGCGGCACCGCCAATACCGCCGCCTGCGCCGCCGCCATCGTCAAGGCGCTGGGTTAAAGCTAAAACTTTCCGGAGGGACTCGGTCCCTCCGGACCTCCCATGACTTTCGGTTTTTGCGCGTAGCGCGATAGAGGCATCACGCGGCGTGACGGTCGATGGCCGCTGCGCGGCGAAAAAAGTTATGGGGTCTGGGGCCCGCGGCCCCAGCGGGGTCCAGGGGCGGCGCCCCAGGCCTGGTTAATACCGCCAACCCTTGGAACGCGCGGCGTGTCTCCCTATCCTCAAGTCTTGGCGCAACGAATAGTCGGGCAGGGGTTATGGCCGGCGGGTGGACGCGGGATGGGGCGGTGCAGGAG
>JBFWJB010000145.1:0-7671 GCA_050253435.1 Rhodospirillaceae bacterium | reverse complement strand
GCCCGCCGTGCTTGGCGAGCATCTCCTCCCACATCGCGACGACGCGGTCCACGTCTTCCAGCGCATCGGGGGTGAGCACCATGCCGGGGAAGCTCTGGTTCAGCTTCATCCCCATTTCCTTGCGCATGTCGGGGAAGCCGCTGTGCATCTCGGCCACCACCGAGCGCGCCACCGCGCGCTTCGCCGGGTCCTTCGGCCACAGGCCGGCGGCGGGGAACTTCTCCGCCAGATATTCGGAAATCGCGAGCGAGTCCCAGATCGTCACGCCGTCGTCCACCAGCGCCGGCACGGTACCGCATGGGCTGACCGCTTTCAGCGCCTCGGTGGAGCCTTCGCGGTAGATCGGAATCCATTTTTCGGTGAAGGCGGCTCCGGTCGCTTTCATCGCCAGCCAGCCGCGCAGCGACCAGGTGGAAATCGTTTTGTCTCCAACATACAACGTCAACATGGCGTGATCCTTCCGGGGGGCAAGGAGGGGCATAAAAAGCCTGGGGGAAGAGCAGCATAGAGCGCGGAGTATAGGAGTTAAAAACCCTCTCCGTCCAGAGCTTCCCGCCCAAATGGGCAGGTCACAATCCGTACTGGTATTTCACCGTCAGCGTGATCGCCAGAGGCGCGATGCCGAGAATACCGGGGCGGCGCACCGCGCCGTCGGATTCGTGCAGGGCGCGGAAGGCGTCGGCATCCAGAGTCGGGTCGCCGGAGCTGCCGACGAGGCTGACGGAGGCGAAGCGGCCACGCCCGTCCACCACGATGCGGAAGGTGGCGTTGCCGATCAGCCGCCCGTGCGCGCCGACCGACAGGCGGTGGGCGTGCACGGTTTCGGAGAGGGTGTCGAGATACTGTACCAGCGCCGTCCTGCGGCGGTCGGCCGCGTCGGGCTGCGCCGGTTCCGCCGGGGCGGCCTGTTCCAGGGTGATCGGCGCGGCGAGCGAAAGCCCGACGTCGGCGTGGGTGAGATCGACGATCACCGGCTCGGCGCCGCCGTCCACCGGCGCGGGGGAAGGCAGGCCGAACAGCAGCACGTAATGGCAGGTGAGAGACACCGCCACCGCGGCGGCGATGCGTTCCCCGTCGGTCACGGCTTGCTCTCCGGGCGCGCCGCCGGTTCGGCGGCGATCACCAGATGCTCGCCGCCGCTGTCGCGGATCAGGGTGACGGTGTGGAGGAAGGCGTCCACCGAGGCGTCGCGGTCGGGAATGAGCAGAATCTGCCGCGCCGCGCCGTTGCCCTCGGCCGCGCGGCGGACGAGGTAGGTAAGGTCGAGCGCGGTGATCGGCTCCTTGTTGTGGGAAAGCGAGCCGTCGGCGGAAAGCACGATCTCCAGCGGGTTTCCGGCATAGGTGCGGGCGGTGGAAACCCGCGGCAGCCGCATGTCGATGCCGTGGATGGCGAACGCCGCGGCGATGACGAAGAAGATCAGCAGGATGAACACCACGTCCAAGAGCGGCGTGACGTCGGGCAGCGGGCTCTCGCGGCGGCGGCGGGAAAGCGGGATCATCGCGGCGCGTCCGCGGGCGCGGGGCGGGCGAGCATGCGGTTGGCGAGCCGCCCGAGGATGAAGGCGACGCGGTCCTCCCGCCGCAGGAAGGCCTGGTGCGCGGCGACCGCGGGAATGGCGATGAAGAGGCCCGCGGCGGTGGTGAGCAGCGCCTGCCAGATGCCGTCGGCGAGCAGCGTCATATCGATCGCGCCGTGGGCGGTGGCGAGGCGGGAGAAGGTCTGGATCATCCCGAGCACGGTGCCGAGCAGCCCGAGAAGCGGCGCGACGCGGCCGGTGACGGCAAGCAGGCCGAGGCGCGCATCGAGGCCGCGCACCACCTCCTCGATGGCGATCGCGGCGGAGCGCTCCTTTTCCTCCGGCGGCGCCGGCTCGAACGCCGCGTCGATCAGCGGCGCAAGCGCCGGGGCGGTCTTCGCCGCCGCGTCGGCGGCGGCGCGGTTTCCGGCGCGGGCGGCGGCGATCAGTTCCGCCTCCTCCGCCGCGGTGGCGAGCCGCAGGGTGGAAAACGCGATGCCGCGGTCGATCAGAATCGCCAGCGTCAGCACCGACAACGCGAGAAGCGGCCACATCAGGATGCCGCCTTGCTCTATCAACTCCATACCCGGCCTACTCCTTGATCAGCGGGCGCCAGTGGCGGCGCACCTCCTCTTCGTTCAGGCCGCGTCCGATCACCAGCAGGAAGGGTGGCGTATCGTCCGCCTTCTCCGTCGGCTGGCAATCGTAGCGTCCAGGTACGTATTGCACCACTTGCGGCGTTTCAACGCCCGCCAGCCGGGCGATGCCCTTGACGCGGAATACCGCAGGCGGGCAGGCGGCGAGCAGGGCGTCGAGGGTTTCGCGCGCGATCACCGGGGCGAGCGGCAGGCGGACCGCCGAGAACCCCTCGTCGAGATGGGTGACCGCGTGGCCGTGCGCGTGCTCGTGGCCGTGATGATGGTGATGGTGCTCGTGCGCGTGTCCGTGCGCGTGATGGTGATCGGAGTGGCGGTCATGATCCTGGCAGTCACAGGCATGGGAGGGCCCGTGATCGTGGGGGAGATGCGCAGGATCATGACCGCAGCCGCAGACCGGACAGGGCTGGTCGGTTGCGGCATGACGCGACAAACCTTCGGAAAACAGCACCGGGTTGACCCGGCCGAACTCCGCCTCGACGATGCGCGCCGCGGGATTGCGGCGGCGGATGTCGGCGGCGATGGCGGCGCGCGCGGGCGCGTCGACCAGGTCGCATTTGTTGAGCACCACGGTGTCGGCGGCCTCGATCTGGCCGCCCGCCACCTCGGAGGCGGCGAGGCTCTGCCAATAGAGCGCGGCGTCGACCACCGCGACCACCGCGGAGAGCTCGGCGATGTCGCCGATCTCGGCGAATTCGGCGCGCATGTTGAGCGGGTTGGCGAGACCGGTGGTCTCCAGCACCACGATCTCGGGCCTGATCGTCTCGGCGAGGCGGCGCAGGCCGCGGGTGAGGCTACCCGCCAGCGTGCAGCAGACGCACCCGGCGTCCAGCGCCAGCACCGATTCGTCGCCCTCCAGCATCTTGGCGTCCACGCCGGTCTCGCCCAGCTCGTTCTGGATCACCCCGACGAGGCGGTCGTGCGCCGCCTGGAACTCGATGAACTGGTTGAGGAACGAGGTCTTGCCCGAGCCGAGGAAGCCGGAGAGCACGATCAGTTGCGGCCGGTCGGCGGCGACGATCTCCGCCGCGTCGGCGGCCTCCGTCCCGGCGGCGAGGCGGGCGAGACGGTAGGCCTCGGCCTCCTCGGGGGCGGGCTGCGCGCCGGGGCAGGCGTCCACCGCACCCCAGGAGAGGGCCTCGGTGACGCGGCCGCCGGGAACTTCACCGGCGGCGGCGAGCGCGCCCCCGCGGATTTCCCAGGAGGCCGCCGGTGCGGTGCGGCGGCGGGGGGTGTCGGGAGGGCTCCCCGTCGCCGCCGCGAGTCCGGCGGCCAGCACGCGGAAGAGGCCGCGCGCGATGGTGAAGGCGGGCAGGTCTTCCTCCAGACCGCCGGGCGGGACGAGCCAGCCGCCCGCGGGCGCGGCGATGCCGTCGGGCGCGGAGACGCGGCGGGCGAGGTCGGCCTCGAGCGCAAGCCCCACGGCGCGGCCGGGCTGGGCCAGCGCCAGGCGCAGATCGGCGATGAAAAAGGCGTCCGCCGCCTCCGGTCGCGACGGAAAGTCGCGGATCCAGTCGAGCGCCTGCGGGGCGGAGGCGGCGATCGCGGCGGAGAGCGAAAAGCAATCGAGCAGCGGGTCGTCCGCCGCGGGGAAATAGAACAGGCGGAATTCCGCGGTGGCGGGCTCCGCATCGGGGTCTGCCGTCACCGGCAGCACGCCGAACACGCCTTTGTAGGCGGCGAGACGGCAGGTCCACGACTTCGGCGCGGAGGTGCACCAGCCGAACCCGAGCCAGCCGGAGAGGCGGCGGAAGCGGCTGTCCATGCAGGCGGCGGTCATCCAGGTGGCGGGCAGCGCGGCAAGGTCGTGCGCGGCAAGCCTGCGCGTGGGGTCGGGACCGAAGATTGCGGAAAGCATGGCGGCGCCTCGCGGGATGAGGAAAAAAAGGGCCGCGCCGGAGCGCGGCCCAGAACCGGCCGTTAGAAGGTGATGGTGTCGCCGTTGCCGAGGTAATCCGGCGACGAGGTGCGGAAGCGCGCGGTGCCGCGCACCACCGGATAGCCCGCCTCGACGAACTTCTTGGCGGTGAGGTGGCCGGTGCAGTGGTTGCAGCCGACCTTCTCGAAGTTCCACTTGCCGAGCGAGATGACGAGATCGTCGTACTTCGGATCCCAGTCCTCGAACGGCGAGATGTGAAGCCCGCCATAGATGCCGTAGAAGCGGTCGTTGTCGTACTTCAGTTTGTTGAACGCGGTGCTGGTCATCTGCAGGATGCCCTGATGGTTGCATCCGGAGATGAGGACCAGCCCCTTGTCCTTGACGTTGAAGGCGAGAGAGGTCTCGCCGTAGACCCGGCAGATGATCGGCACGTCGAACTTGATCAGCATCATGCCGGGGCGGATCTGCGTCATTTCTTTATCGATGACTTTCGGATCGCCCTTGTAGCCGGAGTCCTTAACGTACTGCTTGCCCTCCTTGTAGAAGCCGTTGTGGATGTAGAGGGGCAGATGGTCGTTGTACTTCATCGCCACCGGGAAGCCCCAGAAGTGATCGAAGTGCTCGTGGCTGATGAACAGGGCCTCGATCTCGCCCGAACGCAGCATCTGGTCGATGCCTTCGCGCTTGAAGCTCTGATCCATCCAGTCGTAGGACCAACCAACGTCGAGCAGGTACTTGTGCTTGCTGCCGTCCAGGTCCTCCACCTCGATCAGGGTGGCGAAGCCGCCCGGATTGTCGGGATGCAGGGAGGACTTCTTCTGGATGGCCCAGGCGGCCTCCAGATCGTTCGGGATCATCTTCTTGATCGGGGCGATCCCTTCGTCATAGCTCGACTTGCCCGGGCCCTTGCCGTTGCCGAAAGGACCCCAGCCGATGGTGTACTGGTCCACCAGAAGACCGCCGGAGGTGCGGATGTCTTCCATCAGGTGCGCGTTGTTGAACCAGCTCGTCTCCGAGATGTTGGTCACCTTGACGCTGCGCACGGCGCCGAAGTCCTGCTGGGCGCGGGCGACCTTCGGCAGGCGGTTGTAGGCGGAGCCGGAGTAGGAATAAAACCCCATCCCGGCGAGCGCGCCGCCGATTGCGCCGGTGGCGGCACCCTTTACGAAGTCGCGCCGGGAGGTGGTGTTGTCGTCTGTCATGATAATGCCTCCTTCCCTTTGCTCACTTGATCATCTGGATCTGGCCGATCCACGGCATGATCGAGATCGCGGCGAAGTAGACCGCAACCCCGGCCGTAGCGCCGACCACCAGCCCCTTGGCGAGACTGGGCGTCCATTTGACGTCGTGCGCGACGATGGTTTCCTCGACCTTCTCGAGCTCTTCGGCGGTCTTGGGCACGGCTTTCCAGCCCGGCCAGCCGTCCATGAACCACATGTTGACGAGGAACAGGTTGATCAGCCAGATCATCGGAATCATCGGGAACTGCTGCGGATGCGAGATGCCCTTCTGGGTTCCGAGGAAGAGGTGGGCGTAGCGGTAGTAGAGGAAGTAGACCGCGGCGCCGATCACCGCGCTGATCACGGTGCGCAAAAAGACGTTGACCGGACGGCTGTACTTGGTCGGGTAGTTGCCGCAGAAGAAGCTGAGGAACAACACGCCGACCAGCCAGAAGATGGCGCTTTCGCCGACGTGCAGCCAGCGCCAGTCGGGAGCCATTTCACGGCGGGTGCCGCGGATGTTGAGGCCCCAGGCGAGGTCCTGCACGTAGAACAGGAAGAAGCACAGGCAGAGCGCCACCGCGATGATGCCGAAGAAGGCGGAGGTGCGGCGCAGCCAGTCGGTCTTGATCAGGTTGAAGGGATAGCGTTCCCAGATGCTTTCATACACCCACACCACAACCGTGCAGCTCATGATCCACGCGATGTGGAAGTTGCCGGAGACGGTGTTGGCGAAGCCCTCCCAATAGGGCGGGGTGATCGCCGTGTACTTCTGCCACGGGTAGAACAGGATCGCCATGTGGGAATGCATGGTGACGAAGTAGACGATGGTGCCGAGGAAGAAGGTGACCACGGCGATGGTGATGCCGCGGGTCGGCTGTTCGAGCTTCTGCCAGGGCGCGTTCTCGCAGGCCACCACCCAGCTGGGCGACAGCCACGAGGCGATCGCGGCGAACATCATGATCGCCTCGGTCGCGTATTCTTCGGCGTAGAAGTGGGTCAGCCCCATCTCGCGCAGGCGGTCGGGGTTGAAGTAGGCGATGCCGTACCGGCCGAGAATGCCCATGAAAAATCCCTTGATCAGGATTTCCATGGCGATCACGCAGACGGCGGTGAGCACGATGCCCTTGACCACCGGATGGGTGCGGTTGAGCCAGCTGCGTTTGAACGGCCAGTAGTCGAAAATGTATGCCATCCAGATGAACAGGATCAAAAGCCAACGGCATACCATGTAGCCGACATACGGCGTGTACATGCGCATGATGCCGCGCGGATCCTGGAAGATCCACCAGGTGGCATAGAAAATTGCGAAGATCATGAGGGTGTTGACCACCGCCGGCCATGGCCCGTTCCAACGTTTGACGAGCTTACGGCTTTCGAGATAGCTTACCCCCCGATTGTCCGCTTCCATGAGACAACCTCCTTGAGATGCCGGACGGTCCGGCGCAGGGGGGGAAATTTGACTTGCCGGTCCGTTCCCCCCTTGTGCCGCTTTCACCGTCCTGTGGTTTCAAGCGTACCAGTGTTCAGGCCGAGCAGCTCTGGCAGCCGCTCGGGATCCACGGTTGCGGGGTCGATGCCCCGGGCCATGGCGAGACGGAAGAGCGCGTCCGTACGCTCTCTCTCGCTTCCGGCATCGCGCCCCCCCTTGGGCGCATCGGCCCGGAATGGATTCATCCGGGTGAAAAAATCCCTTCGGTTCATGCCACGTTCTCCCGTGCTTGGGGCGCGTCGGCGTGGCCGAGCATCGCGGAAAACGCGTCCAAACTGTGCCCGGCGAGCGGCAGGGCGCGCCGCGCATCGCGGTTCTGGATTGCCTGCAGCAGGCTGACGTGCAGGGCGAAAAAGGCGTCGACGCCGCTTTTGTCGAGGCCGACCGGGCGCTCGAGAAGCCCGCGCGCCGCGGCGATTTCCTTCATCAAAAGCTCGAGGTAGGGGTTGCCCGCCAGCGCCGCGAGGACGACGAAGAAGGTGACGTACTCGCGCGCCGTCTGCGCCGCGTCGCGGTTGACCAGGAAGCGGCCCATGCGGGCGGTGACGTTTTCCAGGCGGCGCGTCTGCTCGGGCACGCAGCGCTTCGCCGCGAGCGCGGCGATGTGCGGGCCGATGACGCGCAGCGCGCCGATCGCGGCGTCGGCGTCGGCCTTGGCGTGAAGGTGCTGCCAGGGTGTGGGCGGCGCGGCGGAGCGCAGGTAGCAGCCGGACCGGCGGCGGATTTCCACCCGCCCCTGGGCGGCGAGAGCGACCAGGGATTCGCGCACGGTGTTGCGGCTGTAGCCGAGCTCGGCGGCGAGTTCGCGCTCGCCGGGCAGGCGGTCGCCTTCCCCAAGGCCGAGGGTATCGACGAGTTCGACGATGCGGTCGGTGCAGGCGCTAGCCATGGCGTGCTTTCTGGTC
>JBFWJB010000144.1:0-7711 GCA_050253435.1 Rhodospirillaceae bacterium | reverse complement strand
CCAACGACTTCCTCCCGAACTGACAGCGATATCGATGCTGTCAGCCCCGGTTTTCACCGGGGAATCGATGCCGTTCGGGAGAGAGTCAGTCGAATGATGCCGAGGCCCCCGCCGCGCGCGGGGGCCGAGCCGTTCCAGATCGCGCCAGACCCGCGCGCCATGAACCACCTAACCGGATAGTTACCAAAGGAGCCCCCATGGTCGCTGGCACCGCCCGCCTCTATGCCATCATCGGCGATCCCGTCGGCCATGTGCGCACGCCGCTCGTGTTCAATGCCTATTTCGCCGAGCACGGCATCGATGCCGTCTGCGTGCCCATCCACATCCGCCCCGACGAACTCGAAACCGCAATGGCGGGCCTCAAGGCCATCGCGAATCTCGATGGCTTCATCGTCACGGCGCCGCACAAGGCGCGGGTGGCGGGCATTGTAGACCGGCTGGTGGGGGACGGGGATAAGGTGGGCGCGGTGAACACGGTGCGGCGGGAGGCGGATGGCACCTTCACCGGCACCATGCTGGATGGCCACGGCTTCGTCGCCGGCCTCGCCAAGGCGGGGTGGGGGCCGCAGGGCAGATCCGTCTACATCGCCGGCGCCGGCGGGGCGGCGAGCGCCATTGCCTTTGCGCTGGCGGGGGCGGGCATGGCGCGGCTCACGATCTTCGATCGCACCCCGGCCATCGGCCAGGCGCTGCTCGCGCGGGTGAAGGCGGCCTACCCGCAGATCGAGACGGCCTTCGGCACGCGCGACCCCTCCGGCCATGATCTGGCGGTGAATGCGACGCCGCTGGGCCTTGAGCCCGACGATCCCTTCTCCTTCGATGTGGAAAAGGCGGACCCGCAAACCCTCGTCGCCGAGGTGCTGATGAAGCCGGAGACGACGGCCCTGCTCCACGCCGCCGCCGCGCGCGGCTGCGCCATCCACCAGGGCAGGCACATGCTGGATGGCCAGCGCGATCTGATGATGGCCTATTTCGGCCTTGCGCCCCAAGGCGCGCCGAAAGAAGCGACCCCATGAGCCCGGAAGACGCCGCCCTGCTCGCCGCCCTGCTGCACGCCGCGCGGCAAGAGGCGCGGCTTGTGGCGCTGCCCGCCGACGCGCGCCTGCCCGCGACGCCGGAAGAGGCCTATCAGGTGCAGGCGGAGATCGTCCGCCTGTCCGGCGAGGAGATCCGCGGCTGGAAGGTCACGGCGCTGAAAGAGGAGGATCGCGCGGCCTATGGCGGCACGCGGCCTGTGGCCGGCCCGCTGCTCTCCGGGTGGGTGTTTCCGTCTCCCGCTGAGGTGCGGCTCTCCCGCTTCGTCGCGCCGCTGCTGGAATGCGAATTCGCCTTCCTGCTGGGGCGGGACCTGCCCCCGCGCGAGACGCCCTACACGCTGGAGGAGATCGCCGAGGCGGTGGCCGCGCTCATCCCCGCCTTCGAGATCGCCGATGGCCGCGTGCCTTCGGATGCCCCCGGCGCCCTGCGCCTTGCCGACAGCATGGGCAACGGCGCCTTCATCCCCGGCCCGCCGGTAACCGACTGGCGCGACCTCGACCGCGCCGGCCCCGTCACGCTCTTCATCGACGGCATCGAGATCGAGACCGGCAGCGGCGCCCGCATCCTCGGCGACCCGCTCAAGGCCGTCCAGCACCTCGCCAACGCCCAGCCCCTGTGCGCGCCGCTCCGCGCCGGCCACATCATCACCACCGGCACAGCCACGACGCCGGTGCGGCTGGAGCGGGCGGGCCGGGTGGAGGCGGATTTCGGGGCGGTGGGGCGGGTTGAAATGGGTTGGGGCTGATTGCGCCGGAAGCTAGTTGCTACCATTTGAACCCTCCAGAATTTGACATACTGAAAGGCCCTCGACACTCTAGGCAAGCTACGAGGACAGGGGCGAGCGTATGTCGAGTCAACCGGATGAGAACACGGAAGCGGAGCTTCCCCTCGATTCTAATTTTATAGAGCAAGCTGAATATATCGAGGAAAAGGCTTTCGTTGCCCTAAGTGCTGTCCATCCAGACGAAGAAAGTATCGTTCGGCGCCTGTCGGTCGGGGGTGCGAAGCTTCTTGTCGGACCCCGCGGGTGTGGCAAAACGACACTCATGCTTAAGGCATTTTACGGAATACTGAGAGATGACTATGCAAACACTCTTCCGGTGTATTTTAATTTTAAGATATCTCTCAAACTCGAGCCGATTTATATAAGCACGCCAAATGCAACATTTTGGTTTCGGCTTTGGCTAAATCTCAAAATATACGAAGGGATTTACGAGGCGGTAGAAATGTCGGACCGATATATAGTTCCACGCAGCTTTCCTTCTAAAAAAGATATATCTCACTTAATTAAATTAATAGAAGCGGGTCAGATCAATACAGCTAAAGTAGATGACGTATACAGCATGTCTGGCCTGAGTCACTCAGTAGCAGATGTGCTTGCGGAAAATGATTTGGTAAGGTGTGTCCTGTTGCTGGATGATGCGGCCCACGCTTTTTCACCTCGGCAGCAGGAGGATTTTTTTGAGTTTTTCCGGCAAATTAAAAGTAGAGAAATATCGCCAAAAGCGGCCATTTATCCCGGAATAACAACTCATTCCCCAACTTTTCATGTTGGTCATGATGCTGAGCAGATCGATGTTTGGGTCCGGCCAGATAGCGCGGCTTATGTAAATTTCATGAGATCGCTTGCTCTTAAGCGCTTTAATGGTGAGTTGCCCCGATCCTTGGCGATAGTGCCGGAAGGCCTCGATTTTCTGGCCTATACATCTTTTGGAATTCCAAGATCATTTCTCAATATGCTGCGATCAGTATACCATGAGGATGCTAGATCCGGGCTAGGAGCGGGCGTTGATCGCCGAAAACTGCTTGATATTGCAAAAACGAGCCGAGAGCTTGTTCACAATGTCTATGATTCTCTTGCGTATAAGCTGCCGGCGTACAAAAAATTTGTTCAGAGTGGTAATGAAATATATCAAAATATACTTTCTGCTATAAAGGAATTTAACCGTGAGAGGAGCGAAGATAATCAAGCGCTTGAGATCGGTCTCAAACGCCCGATTACGCCCGAGCTCGAAAAGGTTCTTAGTTTTTACCAATATGCCGGTCTGGTTATGCCTGTTGGTGATAATAGCCGCGGTGTTAAGGGTGTTTTCGATCTGTATATGGTTCATTTCGGTGACCTAGTTACTGAGAATGCCGTTATCGGACGAAGAACCAAGAGCATACCGTCATTTGTAAGGGCTTTCACTGCTCAAACGCACCAAGCATGGCCTCGAATATCTCCTAATACACTAGTCGCGCCAGACCGGGCTTCATCATTGTTCAGCCTAACATTGCCGCATTGCCAGGAGCGCGGTGCTGAGAGGGCGAGCGAGCAGGCCCGGTTTTGCCAGAATTGCGGAGCGCAGCTTAAGTCCGCGTCGCTGTATGATGATTTGACCAATCAAGACATCTCTGCTCTGCCGTTGAGTCCAAAAATGGTTGCTCGCATAAAAGCACACTCCAAAATTAGGACCATAAAAGACATTCTGATAGATAGTGATCGTCAAAAATTAAGGAGCATCCCCTTAGTTGGGCCGATCCGGGCCGCGCGCATAGCCAATTATGCCGCTGAGCATGTTGCATAGCTATGGATATCGCTGATTTTGCAAATGAACTTCCACCGAGTTCTTCGTTGGGTGCCGTCGGGAGCATGTTAAAAGAGGAGGATCTCCCTGCCCCGATTGATACTTATCGGCGATCCGTGGCCTTGATTCTAGCCTACGGAACGGAGTCACGGCTTAAAGAAAACGAATTTATCGGCAGATTGCTCGCGCTTGGCATTGTTGCCGCAGCTGAAGCATATTTTCGTGCAACTCTATCGGCGTGCATCGAATTATGTCCGATAGCCCAATCGGGCGCTGCGACAAAGGTCATAAATTTAGGAGGTCTTTTGTGGCATGGAAAGCAGGGATTCAGTCGGAGCGCTTTTGAACATTCTTCGTTTGCGTCGCGCGACGAGTTATATAGGGCATGTAAAGACTATTTATCAGTAAAACTAGATGACACAAAGTTTAAATCGCTATTGGATCAATATGAAAAAGTATGCCATCTCCGACATGCAATCGTGCACGGGGATGGTATGTTGCCGGGGCGAAATGCCGTACAGCTTAATGTTCCAAAATATGTAAAGCCGGTGCGGATCGTGATTCATTATGCAAATATTCAAGATATTGCGGCCGTGATAAACACTTTAGTTTTTACTTTAAATCGGGAGCTATTCGCCGTCATGTGCGAGCGCTGGGCGATTTCATGGAGGGGGCGCGCCGACTGGGACCCTGCCCTAGAGAGGACCACATTCAACAAGCTATGGGCGATTTTCCATTCGGCGGACGGGCGGAGGTCGCGTCGTGGCAGATCCAAAATTACCCGCGCCAGCTGCATGGCCGAGGTTAAGGCTCAGTACGGCATCTAAACTGGGTCTACTTCTCCCCCCTCAAAACCGCCCCTCCCGCCCCTCCTGAAACGCGGTGATCCCCTCCTGCCGGCCCCGGTCGCTCATGCAGATCACATGCAGTTCGTTCTCGTGGCGGATGCCGGCGTCCAGCGGCATGGAGAGGGCGGCGCGGGTGGCGGCTTTGACGGCCTGGGTGGCGAGGGGGCTGAAGGTGGCGATGCGCTGGGCCAGCGCCGTGGCGTGCGCGTCGAGGGCGTCGTCTTCCACCACCTCCTCCACGAGGCCGGTGGCGAGGGCGCGCGCCGCATCGATGGTGTCGCCGGAGAGCAGCAGGCGCATGGCCTGCCCGTAGCCCACGAGGCGCGGCAGCATCTGGGAGGCGCCGCCGCCGCCCACCCAGCCGCGCGTCACCTCCGGCGCGCCGAATTTCGCGGACGTGCCGGCGATGCGGATGTCCGCCCCGAGCGCGATCTCCAGACCGCCGCCCAGCACCCAGCCGCGCAGCAGCGCGATGACGGGCTTCCTCATGTCGCGCACCACGGCGGCATATTCCACGCGGTTGCGGAAGGCCCAGAGGTCGGTGATCTCGCCGAGGGCGTTCATGTCCGAGCCGGCGGAAAACGCCTTCTCCCCGCCGCCGGTCAGCAGCACCACGCGCACCGCATCGTCCGCATCCAGCGCCGCGCAGGCCGCCGCGAGATCGCGGGCCATGGCTGGGGTGATGGCATTGTGCTTGCGCGGCCGGTCGATGACGAGGCGCGCCACCGCCCCCTCGTGCGTGACGCGGATGGCGCCGTCTGTGTCGCTCATGCTTCCTCTCCCGTGCGCGCGCGGGCGGCGGAGCGGCGCTCCACCTCCTCGAAGATGGCGGAGACATCGCGGTCCGTGCCGCCATGGGCCATCATGTCCGTGAACAGGCCGGCGAGGGTGTCGAGCAAGGTGAGGCTGAGCCCCATCTCCCCCGCCAGCGCCTGCGCCGTCTTCAGATCCTTCAACTGATACTGCGCCGGGGAGCCGGGCACGAATTCCCGCGCCGCCATGCGCGCGCCGTGGAGGTTCAGCACCTTCGAATCGCCGAAGCCGCCCATCAGCGCCGTGCGCAGGTTGGCAAGGTCCGCCCCGCCCTTGGCGGCGAAGGCGAACGCCTCGGCGACCCCGGCCATGGCCGCGCCGACGATGATCTGGTTGGCGAGCTTGGCCAATTGCCCCGTCCCCACCGGCCCGATGCGCGTCGCCCGCCCCATGGGGGCGAAGAGGGGGGCAAGGTCGGCGATGGTGGCGTCATCGCCCCCCGCGAGGATGGCGAGGGTGCCGTCGCGCGCCCCCACCTCGCCGCCGGAGACGGGCGCATCCACGTATCGGATGTTTCGCGCGGCGGCTTGGGCGGCCTGCGCCCGGCAGGTCTCGACGGGGATGGAGCTCATCACCACCAGCGCCGCGCCGGGCATGAGCGCATCGAGCGCGGGGCCTTCGAACAGTACCTCGTCGATCACCGCGCCGGTGGAGAGCATCACCACCGCCGCCGCCGCGCCCGCCAGCGCTTGGGCGGGCGTCTCGGTGAGGTTGGCGCCGGAGGCGAGCAGCGGCTCCGCCTTCGCCCGGCTGCGGTTCCAGGCGGCGACTTTGAAGCCGGCCTCCGCCAGCCGCCGCGCCATGTGGCCGCCCATGATGCCGGTGCCGAGGAAGGCGATCCGCGCCCCCGGTGCGATCTCCGCCATGGTGTCCTCCGAGGTTCTTAGGCGGTCTTCGCCGCCTTCTTCACTGCCGCGAGCTGCTTGAATTCGTTGGACTTCTTGTAGAACGCATCCAGCGGATAGCAGCCGGAGACGATGCCGTTGCGCGGGGCCGAGGTGCAGTCGGAGAAGGTGCGGCACACCTTCTTCTTCTGGAAGGGCCGGCCGTGCAGCACGTCGAGCGGCAGGTCGGGATAGGAGAGCACCATGCGGCCGAGGCCGACGACATCCGTCCAGCCCTGCCGCACCACCGCCTGAGCCACGTTCGGCAAAAACTCCTGAAGATAGGTATAGCCGGAGCCGATGAGGGTGAAGTCCGGGAAGCGTTCCTTCAGCGCCCGCACCACCTCCAGATGGCGCATCACGCCCAAGAGCGGGTCTTCCGGCGGCTGGTAGCCGTCGGAGGGGGGATAGCTCGCGGGGCGGGTGACGTGGGGATTGTAATAGGGGCTGCCGAGCGTGACGTTGACGAGGTGGATGTCGAGCGCCCGCAGCACCTCGAACACCTCGAAGGTCTCGTTGAGATCATAGGCCGTGGGGTCGCCCGCATCGGTGCCGAAGCCGTAGACGTAAGGCAGGGCGCCGGCCGCATTCTCCGGCACGCCGGGGCCGAGGATGCCGGGCACGCTCGCCGCAGGGTCCGGCCGGTAGGCGATGAGGTCGATGGCCGAGAGGCGCACGCCGAACTTCAGCCCCGGGCAGGCCGCGCGGATGCCGCTCGCGAGTTCCCGCAGGAAGCGGGTGCGGTTCTCCAGGGGTCCGCCGAACGCGCCGGGTCGGCTGCGGGCGGAGAGGAATTCGTGGCCGAGATAGCCGTGGCAGTGCTTCAGGTCCACGAAATCGAAGCCGCAGGCCTGCGCGCGCCTGGCGGCGGTGATGTAATCGTCGATCAGCCGCCAGATGTCGTCGTCCGACATCACCGGATATTCCTCCGGGATGCCGAACTTCCGGTCGAGCACCGGGTGGCGGTAGAGGATCATCTGCTCGAACTTGCGATTGTCGTTCGGCTTGCAGAAGCGACCCGAATGGGTGAGCTGGAGGCCGATGACGAGCTTGTCGTCACTGCCGGTGGCCTCCCTGTGGGCCGCGATCACCGTCTCGCGCAGACCGGCGATGGCCGGCTGCGTCGCCTCGGTCATCACCAGCTGGAGAGGGTTGGCGCGCCCGTCATGGCGCACCGCCACCGCCTCGCCGCCATAGATGAGCTTCGCCCCGCTCTCGCCGAACCGCCGCCAGCGGCGGATGGTGTTTTCGGTAGGGGCACCCTCCCGCGTGCCGTCCCAGCCCTCCATAGGGTGGATGGCGAAGCGGTTGCCGATGGTCATGCCGTCGACCGTCAGCGGCGCGGCCAGCGGCTGGTCGGGGCCGTGGGCGACGATGTCGTCGCAGGGCATGTCCGCGCCCAGCTCGGCGAGATGCGCGCGGAAGCCGGCGACGCCGTTGAACGAGGTGATCTTCGGGAAATCCCCATACTTCATGGAGGGCTCCTTGGGGTGTTTCTCGGGGCGTTTCGGATGCGGGCCTTGCGGCCGGCGTTCTTGCTTATGTAACTGGTTAGTTAATT
>JBFWJB010000143.1:0-7737 GCA_050253435.1 Rhodospirillaceae bacterium | reverse complement strand
CGCGGCGAGGATCTTGTTGGGCGCGATGACGATGCTGGGCCGCCCCAGCTTGGCGATGCAGTGCGCCATGGTGAAGGTCTTGCCCGAGCCGGTGACGCCGAGCAGCACCTGGTCGGCGAGCCCGGCCTCCAGCCCCTCGGTGAGCGCGGCGATGGCCGCGGGCTGGTCGCCCGCGGGCGCGAACTCCGACGCGAGGGCGAAGTCGGCGGGCGGCCCGGCGGGCGGGCGCTGATAGACGGGCAGGATGACGCTCATGCGAGTCTCTTGCTGCGTGAGGGGGCGAGGTGCGCGAAAACCGGCCCTTCGGGGGTAGGGGGCGGGGCCGTTTCCACTTCCGGAGAGTCCAGGACTCCGGATATATCCTTCGGTCGTATGCCCTTTGCGAAAACCGCAGGACTTCTGGGGCCAAAGGCGCTTGCGCGGCCATCATAGCCCCAGTATCGTCCGAAGGTTGTCACGTATTCACCCACTCACGATCCAAAAAGGTCTAGAACCATGTCGATCATCGCCGAGCGTTTGTCCGCGATCAAGCCCTCGCCCACGATTGCCGTCACCACCAAGGCCAACGAGATGAAGGCCGCGGGGATGGACGTCATCGGACTGGGCGCCGGGGAGCCGGACTTCGATACCCCCGATCACATCAAGGCCGCCGCCAAGGTGGCCATCGACAAAGGTTTCACCAAGTACACTCCGGCGCCGGGCATTCTGGCGCTGCGCCAGGCGATCTGCGCCAAACTGAAACGTGACAACGGGCTGACTTACACTCCGGACCAGATTCAGGTTGCCTGCGGCGGCAAGCAGAGCATCTACAACGCCATGGCCGCCACGCTGAACCCCGGCGACGAGGTGATCATCCCCGCGCCCTACTGGGTGAGCTATCCGGACATCGCGCTTTTGTGCGGCGGCGTTCCGGTGCCGGTGCTCGGCAAGGAGGAAACCGGCTTCAAGGTGACGCCGGAAGACATCGAGAAGGCGATCACGCCCAAGACCAAGTGGCTGATCATCAACTCGCCGTCCAACCCCTCGGGCGCGGCCTACACCGAGGCGGAGCTGAAGGCGATCGGCACCATGCTGCTGAAGCACCCGCACGTCTGGGTGATGACCGACGACATGTACGAGTTCATCGTCTACGACGACTTCAAGTTCACCACCATCGCGCAGGTGGTGCCGGAGCTTTATCCGCGCACGCTGACCCTGAACGGCCTGTCCAAGGCCTATGCGATGACCGGCTGGCGCGTCGGCTATGCCGCCGGTGCGCTGGACGTGATCAAGGCGATGAACAAGGTGCAGTCGCAAAGCTCCACCCACACCGCCTCGATCTCGCAGCACGCCGCGGTGGAGGCGCTCAACGGCAGCCACGACTTCCTGCCCGAGCGCAACGCCGCGTTCAAGGCGCGCCGCGACACCGTGGTGAAGATGCTGAACGAGATCCCCGGCATCTCCTGCCGCACGCCGGAGGGCGCGTTCTACGTCTATCCGTCGTGCGCCGGCTGCATCGGCAAGACCACCCCGGACGGGGTGAAGATCGCCGACGACAACGTCTTCATCGCGCAATTGCTGGAAAAGACCGGCGTTGCCGCGGTGCAGGGCACGGCCTTCGGCCTGTCGCCGTATTTCCGCATTTCGTACGCCACCTCGATGGAGAACCTGGTCGAGGCGTGCACCCGCATCGGGAAATTCTGCGCCAGTCTGTCGTAAGGAAAATCAAGCGATTTATCGTCCAGCCGCCGGGGCGACCCGGCGGCTTTTTTGTTGCAAAGGCATGGCAGTCCTGTGAGCATGAAAGCGGCACTGCTTGACCCCTGAACGGGGTCCGTTTGGGGGGAACCTGGCCGGTCGGCCGGGGCGGGGGTGACTGCAACCTCGACCCGAAGAACGGATGTGCCGCCGCGCGCACGCTCGCGTGCGGGGGTTTCTCCGGGCCGTTCGGCCGCGAACCGCGGGAGGAACCATAATGCCTGACAATGAGGACACCGGCATCCGTGCGACACGCGTCGCCGCCATCGTCGGCCCATACACCAGCGGCAAGACCAGCCTGTTCGAGAGCCTTCTCTTCGCCACCGGCGGGATCACCCGCAAGGGCTCGGCGTCGGACCGCTCGCGCGTCGGCGACGCCTCGCCGGAGGCGAAGAGCCGCGAAATGAGCGTCGAGGCGGTGGCGGCGACCACCACCTTCCTGGACGACGCCTGGACGATTCTCGATTGCCCCGGCTCCATCGAATTCCTGCAGGATACCCGCCACGCCCTGATGGTGGCGGACATCGCGGTGGTGGTCTGCGACCCCGACCCGGCGCGCGCCGTGATGGTGGCGCCTTTCCTCAAGTTCCTCGACGACCACGAGATTCCGCACCTCATCTTCATCAACCGCATCGAGCACGCCAAGGCGTCGCTGAGCGACATTCTCAGCGCCCTGCAGGCGGTCTCGGAGCGGACGCTGGTGCTGCGGCAGATGCCGATCATCGCGGGGGAAGAGGTCACCGGTTATGTCGATCTGATCCACGAGCGCGCCTACAAGTACGAGGAGGGCAAACCCTCCACCCTGATCAGCATCCCGGCGCAGGTGGCGGACGACGAGCGCGACGCGCGCCAGGGCCTGCTGGAAAGCCTCGCCGATTTCGACGACGCGCTGATGGAGGAACTGCTCAACGACGCGGAGCCCGCCAAGACTGAGGTGTTCACCTCGCTCAAGCGCGACATCGCGGGCAACCTGGTGGTGCCGGTTCTCTTCGGCGAGGCGGAACGCGACCACGGCATCAGCCGCCTGTGGAAGGCGCTGCGCCACGATGCGCCGCCGCCTGCGGCGACCTGGGAACGCAGGAAGGAGGTGACTCCCGAGGGCATCGCCCAGGTGTTCAAGACCCAGCATGCCTCCCACACCGGGCGGCTCTCCTGGGTGCGGGTGTGGCAGGGCAAACTCACCGACCAGACCGCCATCGACGGCCAGAAGGTCGGCGGCCTCTATGCCCTGCAGGGCTCCGAGGTGACCAAGGTCGCCGAGGCCGGCCCCGGCGCCATCGCGGCGATCGGGCGGCTGGAGGACACGCACCCCGGCGACGTGCTCTCCGAGGCCGGGCGCACGCCTGCGGAGATCTGGCCCAGTGCGCCGCAGCCGCTGTTCGCGCTCAAGCTCTCCACGGTCAAGGCAGGCGACGACGTGAAGCTCTCCACCGCGCTCGCCAAGCTCACCGCCGACGACGTGTCGCTCGCCTTCGGGCACGATGCGGACACCGGCGAGCTTCTGCTCTGGGGCATGGGCGAGGTGCACCTGATGGTGGCGGTGGACCGCCTGCGCAATGCCTTCAACGTCGAGGTCAAGGTCGAAAAGCCCAAGGTGCCGTTCAAGGAGACGATCAAGAAGGGCGTCACCGAGCGCGGCCGCCACAAGCGCCAGACCGGCGGCCACGGCCAGTTCGGCGATACGCTTCTGGAGGTCAAGCCGCTCTCCCGCGGCGAGGGCTTCGTCTTTTCCGACCGTATCGTCGGCGGCGTGGTGCCGAAGAACTACATCCCGGCGGTGGAGGCCGGGGTGCGCGAAAGCCTCGCCAAGGGGCCGCTCGGCTTCCCCGTGGTGGACGTCGGGGTGACGCTCACCGACGGCTCCTACCACACCGTGGACTCCTCGGAAATGGCGTTCAAGACCGCAGCGGGCATCGGCATGCGCGCCGCCCTGCCGAAGTGCGAGCCGATCCTGCTGGAGCCGATCTGGGAGGTTTCGGTGGCGGTGCCCGCGGAGTGGACCTCCAAGGCGCAACGCGCCCTCTCGCAGCGCCGCGCCCAGATTCTCGGCTATGACAAGCGGCCGGGCTGGAAGGGCTGGGACGTGGTGAAGGCGCAGGTGCCGCAGATGGAGGTGCACGACCTGATCGTCGAACTGCGCTCGCTGACCATGGGGGTGGGCACCTTCGAGTGGAAGTTCGACCACTTGCAGGAGCTCACCGGCCGTGTCGCCGACAAGGCGGTCGCCGACGCCAAGGAAGATGCCTGAAAATTTTCCTGGCATCGGCGAAGGGCGCTTCCCATATCGGAGAGGTCCATCGAGCAAAGACCTTATTCGGAGGCGGAACCGATCTTCGGTTCCGCCTTGTCTTTCCCGCGGACGGGCGTAAAATCGCTCCGCTTCACCCGATCCGGGCCCCTCTGGCGGCGGAGACGTCCACCGCGATGTCGGATCGCGTTGCAACCGCGTGGACGCCGCGCATCCGTTTTTCCGATCTTGCATGCTTGATCAGCTCTGGCCGATGGCCGGCGCCGCCTTCATGGGGTGGCCGGTTCTGGTTTGGTGCGGATTGTTCGTCCTGGTGGGCGGGCTGCTGGCGTTCGACCTCAGGGTGCTGAACCGCACGGACCACGCCATCGGCTTCACCGAAAGCCTCGCCACCACGCTTTTCTACGTCGCCGTCGCGGCGGCCTTCGGCGGCGGGGTGTGGCACTTCGCCGGGGCCGAGGCGGGGATGCTCTACTTCACCGCCTTCCTGGTGGAAAAGAGCCTGTCGCTCGACAACGTGTTCGTCATCTCCACGATTTTCGCCGCCTTCGCGGTGCCGGCGAAGTACCAGCACCGAGTCCTCTTCTGGGGTATTCTCGGCGCGGTGGCGATGCGCGGCGCGATGATCGTGCTCGGCTCCGCGATGATTGCGCGCTTCCACTGGATTCTCTTCGTGTTCGGCGGGTTCCTGCTGCTTTCCGGGGTGAAGGCGCTGCTGACGCCGCCGCCGCACCCCGAGGCCGGGTCGCCGCGCCTGCTCGCGGTGCTGAAGCGCCTGCTGCCGGTGACGCCGGAGTTCCACGGCCATGCCTTCTTCGTGCGGACGCCGGGCGGCCGCCTGGCTGCGACGCCGCTTCTGCCCGCGCTGATCGTGGTGGAGGCCGCCGACGTGATCTTTGCGGTGGACAGCATCCCCGCGGTGCTGTCGATCACCGGCGACCCGTTCATCGTGCTCTCCAGCAACATCTTCGCCATCCTCGGCCTGCGCGCGCTCTATTCGGTGCTGGCGGCGATGGTCGGGCGCTTCGCCTATCTGCGCCACGGCCTGGCCGCGGTGCTGATATTCATCGGCGCGAAAATCTTCTGGGGGGTGCTGGTCGGCCCGGTGCCCGCGGCGGTTTCGCTGACGGTGACCGTGGTCCTGCTCGGCGGCGCGGTCGCCGCTTCGCTGCTGCGGGGCAGGCTGCCCGCCTTCTGCAAGTGAAGGGAAAAATAAGAAAGGAGCCCTTGGGGGGAGGGCTCCTTTCTGGGCGGACCGGAAACCCCGATGCGGTTCAAGAGGGGGGGAGGGAAACCGCTGTCGGGGACGGGGTGCTTGCGATCCCGCTTTATTTCCGGTTTCACGGCATCGGCCATGTCTGGGGGGAAGCGCCGGTGCCGCGATGTCGTGGGGTCTGAGAGGGGTCCTTCTCGTCTATTTCAAGGTAGAGCCCCCGCCGCAGCGGGGAAACCGAGGGATGAACCGTTCTATCGCTATCGGGGATACTGTCTCATACGGCGCGGCGATGCGGAAACGGGAATAACCGATCATTTTAATCGGAAATTCCTGCCCGCGCGGGTCGCCGGAGTGATTCCAGTGCGCACTTGCCAAGTGCCGGAAAATGCGGGACAAAAGAGGATCGGCAAGGCGGCAGATGAGGGAGCCGTCCGGAATCCGCTGAGAGGAAGGCCCGTTTGTTGCACCGGCGCCTGAGTCTGCGCGTCAGCATGGTCATTCTGGTCTCCGCGGCCGTGGTTGCGGCCTGCGTGGCGATCACCGCGCTGACCTTCCGCACCGGCATCGCCACCGCGCGCAAGTCGGCGACCGCCGCGTTTTCCGACGTGGTCAACCAGACCCACGACCAGATCGACGCCCTGATGTCCGGCACCCTGACGGTGGCGGAGCTCGGCGCCACGCTCGACGGCATCGGGCGCGTGCCTGCGCGCGATGCGCTGATGCATCCCGGCTTTTCCACGATGATGCGGATGCTGCGCGTCGATACCTCGCTTTATTCGGTGTTCGTCGGCCGCACCGACGGCGCTTTCTTCCAGCTCATTGCGCTGCGCGGCGACCCGCGCATCGGCGAGCGCCTGCGCGTGCCCGCCGGCGCCGCTTTCGTCGGCCGCACCATCACCGTGGAGGCGGGAGGAGAGCGGCGGCAGGACTGGGTCTATCTCGATGCCGGGGGCAAGCCGATCGCCCGCCGCTCCGATCATGAGGTGGACTACGACCCGCGCGAGCGTCCGTGGTTTTCCGAGGCGCTCGCCGCCACCGGCGCGGTGCTGTCGCAGGCCTATGTGTTCAATTCGTCGGTGACCCTGGGGATGACCGCGTCGCGCATGGTGGAGGGCGGCGGCGCGGTGTTCGGCGTCGACGTCACGCTGGAAGGGTTGGCGCGCTACATCTCCGGCCTCACCGTATCGCCGAATGCGCGCATCTATGCCTTCGACGACGGCATGTCGCTGCTCGCCGCGTCCGCCGCTGCGGAACGGCACGACGGCGCCGACGCCGGGCGCGCCGCGCTTTCCGGCATGCTCGCCGACGGCCGGGTGGGAACGCCGGTGCTGCTGCCCGATGGCGGCGAGCGGCGCATCGCCGCGCTCGCCACCTGGACCGGACCGGAGGGACGGCGCATCCACATCGGCGTGATCGCGCCGCTTGCCGACTTCACCGCCGATTTCGACGCGCTTATCCGCCGCGTGCTCGCCATCGGCGCGCTGGTGATCTTCGCCGCCGCGCCCTTGATCTACCTGCTGTCGCGCAGCATGGCGCGCACCGTTTCCGGCCTCGCCGAGGATGCAGGCCTAGTGCGCAATTTCGATTTCTCCGGCAACGCGCCGCTGCGCTCCTTCATCACCGAGTTCGACGTGCTCACCGAGGCGTTCGCCCTGATGAAGGAATCCCTGCAACTGCGCGGGCGCGATCTCGCCGACGTGCAGGCCAAGCTCGAACGGCTGATTTCGTTGGGCGTTTCCATGGCGGCGGAGCGCGACTCCTCGCGCCTGATGGAGACCATTTTGGTCGGCGCGAAGGAGATCGCCAACGCCGACGGCGGCACCCTCTACCTGCGCACCGAAGAAGACACCCTGCGCTTCGAAATCATGCACAACGACCAGCTGCGCATCCGCCTGGGCGGCCCCGGCGGCGCGCCGCCGGACATGCCCGCGGTGCCGCTCTACACCGATGCGGGAGAGGCCAACCACCACAACGTGGTCAGCCATGCGGTGCACCTGGAGCGCACCGTGGCGATCGCCGACGCCTATGCCGCGCCGGGCTACGACTTTTCCGGCACGCGGACGTTCGACGCGCACACCGGCTACCGCAGCCAGTCGTTCCTCACCGTGCCCTTGAAGCCGCGCGGCGGCGCGGTGATCGGCGCGGTGCAGCTGATCAACGCGCGCCACCCGGTGGGCGGTCAGGTGATCCCGTTCTCGCCCGAGGTGCAGAGCTTCGTCGAGGCTCTGGCGGCGCAGGCGGCCACCGCGCTCTACAACCGCACCCTGCTCGATTCGCAGAACCAGATGATGGACGGCATGATCCGCCTGGTGGCGGGCGCGATCGACGCCAAGAGCCCGTATACCGGCAGCCACTGCGCGCGCGTGCCGGAACTCGCCCTGATGCTCGCCGAGGCGGCGAGCACGGCGGAGCAGGGGCCATTCGCCGATTTCGCCTTCTCCACGCCGGAGCAGTGGCGGGAGTTCAGGACCGGCGCCTGGCTGCACGACTGCGGCAAGGTGACGACGCCGGAATACGTGATCGACAAGGAGATCGG